>CAMNGO010000026.1 GCA_946538445.1 uncultured Lachnospiraceae bacterium | reverse complement strand
GATCCTACCGATCCTGCCAAGAAAAAATAAGTAAATAATCTGCTTATAAAAAAGGCTGGCGCATCAAAGCGTCAGCCTTTTATTATCTGCATATTCATCATTTATCAATATGGACAAATCCCTTTATTTCAAAGAAGTCTGTGATCTCTTTCCGGGTACCGGCAAGGGTTCCCTGGGCAAAGAAGGGTTTTCCTCCCCCGCGTCCCTGTAATTCGCCGTTCATTTCTTTCACCAGATCTCTCACATTACCATCCCTCTCACCAACGGCATATTTATATCCGCTTTCATCAGTTCCGGAGAAAACGGCACATATTCCGCCGCAGGTATCCATGACGGCATCTGCCTGTCTCCTCAGGTCATTACTGTCCATATGGTCTGCAAACAGAAGAACATTTCCCCTGCCCTGACAGCAGCGGGCAGTAGCTTCAAATTCCTCTCTTTTCATGACATTAATGGTATTCTTCAGATCCAGGATCTCACCTTCCAGCCGTCTGACAGCTTCGAAGGTTTCCCCGGGTTTCAGGGACAGTTCCACCGCAATCCGGCTATTCTGTTCATAATGATCGCATAGATACCGGAAAGCATCCTTTCCACACAGCATCTCAATGCGGACACCCTCCCTGAAATGTTTGACCGATACCAGTTTGATCAGGCCGATCTGGCCGGTATAGGTAACGTGAGTGCCACAGCAGGCACACAGGTCTGCGCCGGGGTATTCCACCAGACGCACCGCACCCTGGATCTCTATCTTGCTTCGGTAGGGAAGGGTCTCCTTCTCTTCCTCAGTGGCATAGAAGATGTTTACCTTCTGATTTGTCCAGATATATTCGTTGGCCTCCTCCTCAATCCGGGACAGCTCTTCTTCCGTGATGATCCCGTTCAGGTCAATGGTGATGAACTCACTTCCCATATGGAAACCAACGTTATCATAGCCGAAAGTACGATGGATGAGACCGCTGACGATATGTTCCCCGGAATGTTGCTGCATGAGTCTGAAGCGGTGTTCCCAGTCAATCTGTCCTGTCACAAGTCTCCCAGGCTCGATAGGTTCAGGAAGAATGTGGATGATCTCATCGCCGGATTCCACAACATCCATGACTTTTTTCCCGTCAAGGAAGCCCCTGTCTGCAGGCTGCCCTCCCCCTTCCGGGTAGAAGGCCGTCCGATCTAAAACAATCCGAAAGGTTCCCTCCTGCGCCTGGCAGGAGAGAACCTTTCCCTGGAATTCCTTCAGATAGACATTATCATAAAATAATCTCTCTGTTTTCATCTATCGTTTATTCCCCTTTTTTCATGTACAAGGTCAGATCCGTCTGAGGATTCTGCAATTGCATCTGGCTCTTGGAAAACTCGATCACACACTCTTCTTCCATGTAAGTTGTGTAATCATCATGTGACAGCAGATCAAAGTACACATCGACAGGTACCTTAAACTCATACTTCTTTTCATCGTTCCCGCTGTAATCATAGTAAACGGTACAGACACGGGTATCCTGAGTATCCTTCAGACTGCGGAAGAATTTCGGATTCTTATTATCTCCGTCAAAAGTAACCGTGTATACATAGATTTCTTCATCATTCACTGATTCCGCATCGGATGTAACGATCAGACTTTCAATATCGATGGTAAGTACCTTTTTGATGGTTGTTCCTGTCTCAAAGCCATAAAGCTTGGTATAGGGGTCCCCCGCCTGAACTTCATAGTTCAAGGTTACTCTCATAATATCTGTACTCTCTGTCTGTTCCTCCACACTTTCAGAACCTTCCAGCTGAAGGATCTCTGATTCGATGTCCTCACGCAGATGATCATAGTCATCTCCCACCAGGCCATAATAATAAGTATAGTTTCCGTCATAACGATATAATTTCTCCCCCGACAGGACTTCCTTATAATCTTCCTCAAGCCCTTCCGTTTTAAGATAGGAGAAAAGGGTTCCCTTTTCACTCTTCTTGAGGAATCTGGTGGTGGTGTAATCATCCATGTCCTTAAGCCCTTTGTAGGTCTGGCTTACCGTGATATTGGAGTGGCCGTCCAGCAGGATATCCACCGAGTTGGATTCATTGATCTTGGACAGATAATTGGTCTGCTGTTTCCGTCTTCGCATGGCGATTCCGGCTGTGATTCCTATGATCAGTAATGTGAGCAGCAGGCTGATTCCCAGCACTTTCCAAAACCAGGGTTTCTTCTGCCGGCTGTTCTGCACCATAACCTTATTCACATCATAGCCTTGATAGCGTTTTCCTTTTTCGCCCTTCCTAGGCTTATTATTCTCCATTTTTTGTCCTCCTTACAGACCTTCCTTGCCTCTCTCACTGGATATTCTTGAGCAGCATATATGTGATCGCATTTGTCTGGTTTTCTTTCTTCTCCTCTTCAGTGAGCGGCCTTATGATCTTAGCCGGCGTGCCATAGGCCAGCATGCCGTCCGGGATCTCCATCCCCTGAGGAACCAGACTCCCGGCTCCAACGATACAATCCTCCCCAATCGTCGCGCCGTTCATTATGATGGCTCCCATACCGATCAGGGAATTATTCCCGATGGAACATCCATGAATCAAAGCCCCATGTCCGATGGAGACACTGTTACCGATATGACAAGGGAATCCGGTGCTGGCGTGGACAACGGAAGAATCCTGAATATTGGTACCGGATCCGATGACGATCTGTGCCATATCCCCCCGGATTACAGTGTGGTACCAGACAGAACTCTCATCACCTATGATTACGTTTCCTACGATATCCGCATCATGAGCGGCCCAGGCGTTCCCCTTCAAAATTGCATTTTTCACATAAGCCATAGAAAATGTATTCCTTTCTTGTGTCAACGATTCTCACACGAAAGTATCATACCACTTTCTGTGGGATTCATCAACATCTGTAGGTATCTGAGACGGCAAAATTTCCGACTCCTCCTGCTCAGTTGCGCAGAAGGAAGTCGAAAGTCAGCTGGTCTGATTCCGGAAGATCCGACAGGATGCCCAGCTCCACCATCTTATCCACGTTGCTCTTGCTGATCTTAGCCTGGATTCGGAAATTGTCCAGCGAGGTGAATCTTCCGTTTCGGGCAGCCTCTTCGATCTGTTCACATGCTTTCTCTCCCAGACCTTCTATGCT
Organism: uncultured Lachnospiraceae bacterium; assembly: GCA_946538445.1. Classification (GTDB taxonomy): domain Bacteria; phylum Bacillota; class Clostridia; order Lachnospirales; family Lachnospiraceae; genus Anaerobutyricum. The sequence goes on along the minus strand of CAMNGO010000026.1, from coordinate 13,602 downwards.
GGAAAGGGGTGGCATGATTTTATCTCCGACGATCAGGGATTCCCTGGCTTTTGCCCGGTAGATATCGATGGGCAGGAAAGAAAATCCTCTTGCGTACATCTCCTGGGCAATCCTGCCGTCCCGGATCGTATCCTGATCTTTCTTGGTCTGCTGGTCTTTCGGGATACTCTTCAATTTATCCAGAGCATTCTTCAGCACATCCGGTCCCATACACATGATCTCATAGGAGAATGCGGAAGCACGGATGGCAAAATATGCCGCATAATAAGCCAATGGATAGTGGACTTTAAACCAGGCTACCCGCCATCCCATCATGACATAGGCAGCAGCATGGGCTTTGGGAAACATATATTTAATCTTCTTGCAGGAACCGATATACCAGTCCGGCACCTGATGGTCCAGCATCTCTTTCTCCCAATCCGGTTTCAGCCCTTTCCCTTTTCGGACAGATTCCATGATCGTGAAGGAAAGCTCTTTATCAAGCCCCATATTGATCAGATAGGTCATGATATCATCACGACAGCAGATACAGCCGGATATCTCGGCTTTGCCCTGGCGGATCAGTTCCTGTGCATTCCCCAGCCATACATCCGTACCATGGGAAAGCCCGGAGATACGTACCAGATCGGAGAAGGATTTGGGATGTGTGTCTTTCAACATCTGTATAACGAAATCGGTTCCGAACTCCGGTACACCCAGGGATCCCATCTCCACACCATCGATCTCCTCCGGTCTGATTCCCAGGACATCCGTGCCGTGGAACAGTTCCATGACATCCGGGTCATCCAGAGGGATATTCTTCGCCTGGATTCCGGTCAGGTCTTCCAGACGCCGGATCATGGTAGGATCATCATGGCCCAGGATATCGAGTTTAAGCAGGTTATGGTCGATGGAGTGATATTCATAATGGGTGGTAACCACATCTGTATCCATGTCATTGGCAGGATGCTGTATGGCAGTAAAATCATAGATATCATACTCATGAGGAACCACGATGATCCCTCCGGGATGCTGTCCGGTGGTCCTCTTTACCCCCGTGCATCCTCTGGCAAGCCGGGCGATCTCACAGGAACGTTTGTGGATATTATGGTCTTCAAAATATCCTCTCACATAACCGTAGGCTGTCTTATCAGCGATAGTTCCTATAGTTCCGGCCCGGTAAGCCTTTCCCTCCCCGAAGATGACTTCCACATATTTGTGGGCTTTTGCCTGATACTCACCCGAAAAATTCAGGTCGATATCCGGTTCTTTGTTCCCCTTAAAACCGAGGAAGGTCTCAAATGGAATATCATGCCCTTCTTTTATAAGGGGTTTTCCACAGTTAGGGCAGATCCTGTCCGGCATATCACAGCCGGACATACCCATCTTGGCATATGGCTTCACATATTCCGAATCGAAATCCACAAAATGGCAGGAAGGGCAGATATAATGAGCCGGCAGAGGATTTACTTCCGTGATTCCCGACATGGTTGCCACAAAAGAAGATCCTACGGAACCCCTGGAGCCAACCAGGTATCCGTGATCATTGGAATCCCACACCAGTTTTTGGGCTATGATATACATGACTGCAAAGCCATTGGTTATGATGGAATTCAGTTCCCGGTCCAGACGGCTTTTTACGATTTCGGGCAGGTCAGGACCGTAGATCTCGTGAGCCTTATCATAGCAGATCTTCGTCAGGGTTTCGTCTGATTTCGGTATGACAGGAGGGCACTTTTTCGGATGGACCGGAGAGATCTTCTCGATCATATCCGCGATCTTGTTGCTGTTGGTCACCACAACCTCATAGGCCTTCTCTTCTCCCAGATAGGAGAATTCAGATAGCATCTCCTCCGTGGTGCGCAGATACAGAGGCGCCTGCCTGTCGGAATCCGAGAATCCTTTTCCGGCCTGAAGGATACGCCGGTAGATCTCATCTTCCGGATTCAGAAAATGTACGTCACAGGTAGCCACCACAGGCTTGTGGTATTTCTCACCCAGCTCCACGATCTTCCGGTTGTAATCCCTGAGATCTTCCTCGGAAACGGCCTCATATCTGTCACTTTCCAGCATGAAGGCATTATTCCCTATGGGCTGGATCTCCAGATAGTCATAGAAATTCACCAGTCTGGCAATCTCTTCTTCGCTCTTATGGTTGATCACTGCCTGGAAGAGATCTCCCGCTTCACAGGCGGAGCCCAGGATAAGGCCTTCCCTGTACTTCTCGATCAGACTTTTGGGCATTTTGGGCCGACGCTGGAAATATCTCAGATGGGCTTCCGACACCAGACGGTTCAGATTCACCCTGCCTTGATCATTCTTTATCAGGATGATCCCGTGGGTGGAGTTGGCTTTGCGGATCAGATCTTCCGATACCGCTCCCATGGAATTGAGCTGGTCCGTATCCTGGACCCCCATCTCTTCCAGCATCGCAACAAAACGTAAAAATATCTCGGCTGTCACCCGGGCATCATCCACCGCTCTGTGGTGATGTTCCTGTTTGATTCCCAGGTGCTTACAGATAGTGTTCAGTTTGAAACGGGTGAGATCCTTCAGAAGGAGTCTGGCCATCTGCAGGGTATCAAGAACCGTAAACTCTGTTTCCAGCCCGAGTCTGCCGGCCTTCTCCCGGATGAATCCCACATCGAACTCCGCATTGTGGGCCACCAGGCTGCATCCCTGGCAGAATTCCAGGAAGTCAGGCAGTATCTCATCTATGCTTCCGGCATCGGTCACCATCATGTCATCAATTCCGGTTAGTTCCGTAATCCTGGCAGGAATGGGACGTCCGGGATTTATGAAAGTGCTGTAATGGTCTTTCACTTCCCCGTCCTCAACCTTTACTGCGCCGATCTCAATGATCTCATCATAGACGGAACTGAACCCGGTGGTCTCTATATCGAATATTACATAAGAATCGTGTAAACTCTGTCCATGGCTGTTCAAAACCAGGGACTTAAGATCATCTACAAAATATCCTTCACAACCGTAAATGATCTTGAAATCATCGTCCTTGGAAAGGCAATGGGCAGCGATCGGGAAGGCCTGCAGGACACCGTGGTCCGTGATGGCCAGGGCTTTATGTCCCCATTTTTTGGCAGTGTTGATGGCTTTGGCGATATCCACCACACTGTCATTGTCGCTCATGACCGTGTGAAGGTGCAGTTCCACCCTCTTCTCCAGACTGCGATCCATTCTCGCCTTTCTGAAATCCGCCACAGCTTTGATCCCCCGGATTCCTCCGATCACCAGCTCGTGGCTCCTGTAATCATTTGTGGGAGTTCCTTTGATCTTGTAGAATCTCCCCTTCTGAAAATGTGTTCTGAACTCCTGTGCCTGGTCATTTGACAGAAAAACTCTCCCGGTGATGGAATCCGTGTCATCTGTGATGGTGAAGGAGAACATGGTTTTCTCCCCTTTGATTTCCCGTTCTTCCAGGGAAATGATCTCACCATGTATGACGATCAGACCGATCTCATCACGGATATCTTCGATGGGAGTAAGGTCGCCGTCACAATTCCTTCCGTAAAATACATCCGGATCCTTGGGGTTGGAGCGTCTTTTCCCGAACTCCTGCATCCGGGCTCTTTCTTCATAGAAATTACCCTGGTAAGACCGGTTCCCTTTTTTCTTCTGGGGTTGGTCCTCCGCCCCTTCTTTTCCGGAATCCCGGTTTTCTTCCGCAATCCTGCTTTGCTCTATGACCATCTCAACCTCATGGCGGAGTTTGTTCTCTCTGGCCGCGTAAAAAGATTTTTTCGCTTCGTCCGTGAAGTTGAAACCCACCTGGATCTCCTTCCCGAATCTATCCTGAAAAAGGCCTTCAAAATACTCTTTCAGAACGGGGACCTTGTCCCTTGCCAAAAAAGAATCCTCCAAAAGGACAGTCATGATATTTCCGTCAAATCCCCAGTCGCAATGAGAGATCAGGCTGTACTCCACCTGCCCCATCTGCTTACAGTCATCCAGGATCGTATCCCAGTATTCCCTGGTGATCTGCTCCAGGCTGTAAGCAGGAGAAAGCCGGTAGCGATCTTCTATGATCACGAAGATATAGTCTTTGGAAAACAGTTCTTTCTTCAGATCAAAGGCTATCTTCTTCAACATTTTTCTGGAAAAGATATGTTCACTGAGGATATGAATTACCAGTTGTTTTTTCTTCTGTTTTAGCACAACCCGTTCTACCACGGTCTGTGACAGAAGATACTGAAATCCTTCCGGAATCTGATAGTCCGGAAATACATCTTTGAATTTGTTACCTTCTAACAATACCTTCACCCCAATTTATCTTCTGATAAAAAAAGGAAGACCAAAGGGTCTTCCTATATTTCTACTCCAAAAAGTCTTTCAGCTTTCTGCTTCGGCTTGGATGTCTCAGTTTTCTCAAAGCCTTGGCTTCGATCTGACGGATACGCTCCCTGGTGACATTGAATTCCTTCCCGACTTCTTCCAGGGTCCTGGTCTTCCCGTCATCAAGTCCGAAGCGGAGCTTGATCACGTTACGTTCCCTGTCTGTCAGAGAGGCCATAGCTACCTCCAGTTCCTCCTTCAGCATGGAGAAAGAGGCGGAATCCACCGGAGATAACAGGGACTCATCCTCAATGAAATCTCCCAGCTGGCTGTCTTCTTCCTCCCCGATGGGGGTATCCAGGGATACAGGATCACGGGAGGTCTTGAGAATCTCATCAATCTTGGCCACCGGCATATCCATCTTTCGGGCGATCTCTTCGTTGGTGGGTTCTCTGCCAAGTTCCTGCAGAAGCATTCTGGAAGTACGCAGTGTCTTGTTGATGGTCTCCACCATGTGGACCGGTACCCGGATGGTCTTGGCGGTATCAGCGATTCCCCTGGTGATTGCCTGACGGATCCACCATGTGGAATAAGTACTGAACTTGTTCCCCTTTTTGTAATCAAATTTCTCCACGGCTTTCATCAGTCCCATGTTGCCTTCCTGGATCAGATCAAGGAAGGACATGCCTCGCCCTACGTATTTCTTGGCGATGCTGACAACCAGACGAAGGTTCGCTTCGATTAGCTGCTTTCTGGCCATCTCATCCCCTTTTTCGATACGCTGTGCGAGAAAAACCTCTTCTTCCGCAGTGAGAAGCGGTATGTTACCGATCTCTTTGAGGTACATACGTACCGGATCTTCCAGACTGACTCCCTCGAGAAAATCTTTGTCATCAATGATATCCACTTCTTCGTTATCATCGATGAACTCTTCATCCTCACTCTCGTCTTCACTGGTATTCAGCACATCGACCCCTTGTTTTTCAAAGTAGTCCAGAATCCATTCGAACCTTTCAGGAGTAAGTTCCACATCTTTAAAGGAATCATTGATATCCTTGTACTCTAAAACGCTCTTATTCTCCTTCGCCTGTTTCAGCAGGTTCTCCATGGTATTGGCAAAAGCTAATCTTGTGTCTTCCATCAACATTTCTCCTAAATAAATTTAAGTAAAATAGGTCGCATGATATTATACTATATTATAAGAAAAAGTCAATAGTCAGATCCCCAAAATCTTTTTAACTTCTTTGCACATATCTTCTGTCTCACATACGGTGTGATGAAGTACAGGGGCACTCCTGATATCTTCAATAGCCTGTGGAATCTTAACACCGGAGATACGGCACAGTTCATCCACGAGTTCGAAGTCTGTCTTATCATTGTAAGACGGATCGATGGCGTTCATAACACTTCTGGTGAATTTATAAGGACTGGCGGTGGATGCGATGACGGTGACCTTGTCATCCCCTGTTTCTTCTTTATATTTCTTATATACGCTCACTGCCACGGCTGTGTGGGTGTCCAGCACATAGCCGCAGGCCTGATACATTTCCCTGATTGCCTTCGCCGTGTCTTCCTCACTGGCATAATTTCCGTAAAAATCACCCAGTTTCTCTCTCATATCATCCGTAATCTGATAAGAGCCTTCCCTGCTGAGATGATCCATCAGTTCCTTGTTTTTCTCGGAATCCCTGCCTGCAATCTGATAGATCAGTCTTTCCAGATTGCTGGAGATCAGGATGTCCATGGAAGGAGAAGAAGTAAGGATGAAAGGACGATTCCTGTCGTAGGATCCGGTTCCGAAGAAATCAAACAGTACTTTATTCTCATTGGAAGCACAGATCAGCTTATCCACAGGCAGGCCCATGCATTTGGCATAGTAAGCCGCAAGGATATTCCCGAAATTACCTGTGGGAACCACGATATTGATCTTCTCTCCCGGTTGGATATCCCCTCTGCCCAGAAGGTTTACATAACTGTATACATAATATACGATCTGAGGAACCAGACGCCCGATGTTGATGGAATTCGCGGAGGAAAACTGGAAACCTGCCTGATCCATCTGACCGGCCAGCTCCGGGTCTGAGAACATCTTCTTCACACCTGTCTGTGCATCGTCGAAGTTCCCTTCGATTCCGATCACATAAGTGTTCTCTCCTCTCTGGGTAATCATCTGTTTCTCCTGGATCGGGCTGACCCCATGTTTGGGATAAAAAACGATGATCTTTGTTCCGGGTACATCCGCAAAGCCTGCCAGGGCAGCCTTTCCCGTATCACCGGATGTGGCTGTGAGGATGACGATCTCATTTTTCACCTGATTCTTCCTGGCACTGGTAGTCAGAAGGTAGGGCAGGATGGAAAGAGCCATGTCTTTAAAAGCGATCGTCGCGCCATGGAATAATTCCAGGATATAGGCCCCATCTCTTGGAACGAGTTCCACGATGGAGGAGGTATCAAACTTTGTATCGTATGCAGAATCAATACAGTACTTCAGTTCTTCCTCGGTAAAATCCGTCAGGAACAATTTCATGACTTCATAGGCAACCTGCCGGTAATTCATCCCGGAAAGTTCATCGAGGGAACAATCCAGCTTAGGAATCATATCAGGCACAAAGAGTCCTCCCTGGTCGGCCAGTCCTTTCAGAATGGCCTGGGAAGCCGTTGCTGTTTCTTTTCGGTTACGGGTACTTCTATAAATCAAATCCATGGCAACCTCCTGTAACTGTTTATGGAATATAAGATTTCAACAATATCAATAGGGTAAGCGAATCAATTATAACATACTGAAATGATTTCAACAAGCAAGGGCTTATAACTTCCTTTTTGTAATTGTTAACAGTATTTTAATATGAATATAAATAATTAGTAACATTAATATTGTATATTATTCCATGTATTATTTCACTTGTATATTCATCTGTGACGATATATTGGGGTATCTTTTAGCAGACAGCACTGGCTGGACTTGAATGATAAGAATGAATGCAGTGAAATCAAAAAGGCTGACACAGTTTTCTGTGATCAGCCTTTTTCTTTTTTTAACTGCTCTTTTCCCTGAAATAAAAATGTATGGATAATGACAGGAAGATGATCCCCACCAGGATGCAGGCCAGGACGGCAAGCTTGAAGTAAAGATAGGAAAAAGTCCTGCTGGTGACATCAATCCCAAAATTTCCGAAATAAGAGGTGATGATGGGTACATTCCCGGAAAGGTTCTCAAAATAACCCACATAGACCACCACGGGGTTAAAGAGGTTTACCACCAGACAAAGACCCGTAACCCAGGCGGCAAGTTCTCCCTGTCCTGACAGGGACAAGCTGGCTCCCCTGATGATCTCAAGGAAAAGCAGGATGCCCACAGACATCATAAAATACGTAAAGATCGTCCCGGTAAACGCGAACAAAGGCCGGCGGCTGATACTGTAATGAAAAAGTGCGATGCTGCCTCCCCAGAAAGAAAACAGGGCAATCACACCAAAGAGCCTTCCGATCTTCATCAGGCTTATCCCGCTGTAGATACAGGATAAGGTAATGATAGGCAGGCTGGATAAAAAGATCAGAAGATTGGTAAGAACCAGCACATTTATCTTAGCGATGATCTGATATCTGGCCACACCCGGTATCATCATAAACTGTTCGGATACTTCCCGGTCCGTGTCTTCCATATATGATACGGCAAAAGGCATCAGGATGAAGACGGTCAGGATCTGCAGGGAGCTGATGATGAGAAACTGAACCAGAAAACCCGCGTGATTTGAAAAATAACCTGCCTGCGAAGATTCATTATTGAAAAACAGAAACAATATGGTCACGAAGGCAAGGATTGAATTGTAGAAGATCATAAGGATGGGGAGACGGATACTCCTCCCTTCCTTCAGCATCTCCAATCGAAACATCGAGTTCTGCATGTCTACCTCCACATAATCTGATCCAGTTCCACCGGATCCCTCATGTAATGATGCACCGTGACACCTGCCTGGACCAGCTGGGTAAGAAGCTGTGCCTCCTCCTGATCTCCCCCGGAGAACAAAAGGATGACATCCTCCCCGTTTACCGTAACCCGGTCTACCTGATCATTCTCACGCAAAACCCGGATTGCTTCATCCATCCCCTCAAGGATCCTCATGCGGATGGGACTTGACCGGAGGAAAGATTCATAACAGGTCTCGATGGTGCCTTTTGCCACGACCTGTCCGCCTTCAATGACAGCCACATCCGTCAGGAAAGCATTGATTTCCGGGAAGACCGGGCTGTTGATCACCAGGGATTTCCCCTGTTCCCACAGCATTCCCATGCAGTCCAGCATCTTTTTTCGGAAGGCCGGGCTCATATCTCCGAAAGGTTCGTCGAAAAAGAGCCAGGATGGTTCATGTAGGATGGTCTTGCCCAGGCAGAGGAAGGGTTTAAGTTCATTTGGTATCTCGCTGATATAGCTGGACCTGTACTCCTCCATCTCCAGGAGATTCAATACCTCATCCACCCTGCGGCTTCGATATCTTCCGTTGACCTTATAAAGGGCCAGAAAGACTTCAAAGTATTCCTCCACGGTAAGTTGCTCATAAAACCCGTATTTTTGCGGCATATAACCAATATGCAGGTAGGTGGAATCGGAGGAAGAGACAGAATCCCCATCCAGCAGGATCTCCCCGTAGGAAGGTTTAATGCTCCCTGTCGCCGCCTGGAGTATGGAGGATTTTGCGGGCTGATCTGATCCCAGCAAGCCGAAAATCACGCCATCTTCCAGACTCAGATTCAGATTATCCACTATTTTCTTTTTTTTGCGATAGATGGTTACATTCTGAAATTCCAGCATAAAATCCGCTTCCTTTTAGCTAGTGTGCTATTTTCTTCAGCCAGGCGGAAAGAATCGGCAGATTGTATTCTTCCTCATTCTTCGCCTGTTCATAAGTAATCTTCATAACATTCATGTCGGAAAGATATGGTTCCAGATCCGTCAGGGACATGACATCATCCCAATTTCTCAGGATCCTGTCCTTCTCACTTGTCTCATAATTGTAGGCGTAGATCTTTCCTTTGAAATCATCATGGTTCCTTGCCATGGCCCATACCAGCTTGTTGGAATCAAACTGATATTCCACTTCTACCGTCTCACCCTCGGAGATCCGGCTGGTAAGGTCATCATAATCTTCGTAATCTTGAAGGGATTCTCTGTTGATATCTACCTGGCAGTCCGCGGTTTCCGGATTTCCGATATCCATGTGACATGCGTAGACAGACACCTGATTTCCCAAAGTGATATTCCTGGTTCTCAGAAGCTGATAATTGTCATCGAGTGCCAGGCCGATTACAATCAGATCACTCATATCCGAATTATTTTTCATATACCGGTAGAGGACATAACTCAGGATATCCTGCATTACGACGCTGTCTCCTTCCCCGGCCAGCACTGTATCGTCATCAAACTGGGACCAGGCCTTCACTTCTTCTCCGGAGATATTCACCGTCTCCCCGGCCTTTATATTCTCATCGATCCAGTATTCATTTCCCCGGATGATCAGAACCTTATCAAATGTTTTTTTCGACTGGTTGGTAAGGCTGCCGGAAAATGTCGTGTGATTCCCCCGGATATCCGTGGAAAATATGTCGGTCTTCTCCCCATAATTCATTATCTTGTTTTCCGTCATCTGCAACATACGGATAGTGCCGGGTGTCGCCTCGGAAAAAGAGATATCGTAACCCTTGATCGCATCCAGGATACTGTAATCCTTCTGGATCATGGTCAGCTGCGTATAGTCGGCAGCCTCCTGGGCATAATCGAAATCAATGGGAAGTACACTATCGACAGAGGAACTGAGATTGACATTCATGCTCTCCCCCTCCTCATTCTGATAGAGGAAGTAGAGGTCATTCCTGGTATTCTGGTCATCCACGATCCGGATGGAGGAGAAGGAACTCTGAACCTGGGATGGTGTGCTCCTGGAACGAAAGACGATGCTTAAACTGAACAGGATGGCAACCATGGGAACCAAGCCCCATATATACTCCCTCTTCCGGATCCGGTTGAGCATATAGTAGGCAAGGAAGGTCAAGGTACAGAGATAGGCCAGGAAGAAAACTCCATAATAGAACACATTGGGTGTCTGGGAGCTGTTAAAATCATGAAGGGCCATCTCGATATTCCAGATCAGATTTTCCTCATCGGCATTTTCCTCAAAGACTGACCGGAATACCTGTTTCATGAGAGATTGTGTCATCTCATCCAGGTGGTTCCACTGCAGGATGGATGCATCGGTAAAGCTGAAGCGGAGTGCGTAGACGGAACCCGCCCCAAAGCTCCTCTCATATAAAGCAGCAGGATCGGACCACCGGATGGTTCTCCATCCTGCATTGTTGTCAAAAATCAGATGGTTAATATATAAGCTCAGCTCTCCGGAGAAATCACCGGAAGCATCAAAATACAGTCTTTCCGTATCCACATCCCCCGGTTCCACTTTCAGTTCGTCCCCGAAGGCCGTCAGATTCTTTTTGCCGTGTTCTCCGGTTGCAATGATCAGGTTTCCTCCCTGATTCAGCCAGTTTCTTAGGACGACCCTCTGGCCTTCCACCAGTTTCCCCAGGGAATAGTCATCAACCAGGATGCCGGATAAGATATTTATGGAATCCTGGCTGGAGGGAAAACTGTTCTCATCCAGAGGAACCAGTCTTAATCTCACTTCCTCAAAACCGGTATCGATCACAGTTCCATCCAGAAAAGAAAGTGTGGAAAATTGATCGGAGAGGAGACCAAGGCAGATCTGGGAACCGGTCTCTGATTCCGGGTCAACCCATTCCGAATAAGCCGGTATCTCCATCTTGGAAAGCAGGGTATTCCCGAACTGATCCAGGATCTCGAAGCAGAAATAGGCGGCATTTCCAAGCTGGGGTATGGACAGATCTATATTGGAACGCTCCCCTTTCTTACATTGGATGGCAGACTGGTAGCAGATTCCCGTACCGTTGGTTCCGGGTACGGTAATGCTCACCAGACCGGAAAAATCCCTGGCAGAAGAGGTCAGACCCACCTCGATCGGAATGTTTTTATCTTTGACGGTGTAACCCTTGATTCCAAAAACCACATCCCCTTCCAGGTCATTGATCCGGAAAGAATAGCCATAGCCGCCATTTTCAAAAGAGATTTTCTTCCAGGTCACAGGGTCTGCTTTCTTATCAGGCTGACGATGACATCCGAAGAACCAGAAAACAATCGTGCATAAAAGAAGCAAAACAACGAATATGATCTTTTTATAGGTACGAAACAGTTCATTCAGCATACCTTACTCCAAACTATGTCATCTGCTGTGCCGTGTTATGTCAATGGGTTTACCAGGGGAATCTCCATCTGGAATCTGGTTCCGTTATCCCCACTCATGGCCCAGATATTACCATCATGTAAGGTTACGATATTCTTTGCGATGGTAAGGCCAAGTCCTGTTCCTCCGGTCTTTAATGACCGTGAATTCTCCACCCGGTAAAACTTGTCAAATATCTTCTCCAGGTCTTCCGGCGGGATGACTCTGCCGTAATTGACGATTGCCACGAAGGCATAGTCCGACAGACGTCCTGTGTATACTTCCAGCAATTTTCCGTCCGCCCCGTATTTGATGGCGTTGGACATGAGGTTTCCGATGGCTCTGGCCAGCAGTTCTCCGTTTCCTTCAATATTCAGAGGACCTTCACAAAAATGAGTGACGCAATTCAGATGGTTCTCCATGAAGCTGGGATAGAACTCATCCACCAGCTGAGGCATAAAAAGATTCAGGTCCAGGATCTCTTTCTTGATCTTCACCTTGTCCTTGTCATAGCGGGTGTAATCAAAGAGGTCCTTGATCAGGGTCTCCAGCTGCTTTGCCTTTGCGGTGACGATGCCCAGGTACTTCTGCTGCTGTTCTTCCGTCAGGTCATCCTTCTGCTGCAGCAAATCAAGATAGCCTAAAATGGACGTGAGGGGAGTCCTCAGGTCATGAGCCACATTGGTTACCAGCTCATCCTTTGTCTGCTCCACCATCTTCTGCTGTGCCAGGGTCTCTCCCAGATTGCGGCGCATCTCATTGATGGAATCCGCAATCTCGGAAAATTCATCGTTTCCCCGGACGGGAATCTCTTCTGAAAAATTACCGTTTTTCATCTTCTCTATGCCCTGGATAATCTCCCGGACATAAACCACGAATCCGTGGGAGAACAGGACGAAATACAGGATCATAAGAAGAACGGAGAAAAAGAGCAGCACCGCGATGTCGAAGCCATTTAAGTTACTCAGGGTCAGCATACCGGATGTCACCTTTCCGTTCCCTGAAATCCCCCAGATCTCCCGGTATCTTCCCGTGCTCATCTCATTTTCATATAAAAAGATCAGAAAGAAAAGGACTGCCTCCGTAACGATGGTGGCCAGAACGCTCAGAAACATATACAGGACGATTCGAAAACGAAAACTTCTATACTGATTCACTTTCAATTTTGTATCCTACCCCCCAAACCGTCTTCAGAATCTTTGGGCTACGTGAGTTGTCTTCAATCTTCTCACGGAGACGTCTGATATGTACCATCACCGTGTTATTCACCTCATATACCTTCTCATTCCACACTCTCTCGAAAATCTCGTCCGTGCTGAATACCCGGTCTCTGTTGGAGGCCAGAAGATAAAGTATATCAAATTCTATTGGTGTAAGAGCGATCTCATGGCCATCTTTCTTCACGACATGCGCCGTTTTGTTGATGGTAAGGTTCTGAACCTTGATCTCATCGTTCTTATCTTCTTTCTCCTCCTGGCCCATGGGCAGGGTAGTATATCTCTTCATCTGGGATTTCACCCTTGCCAGGAGTTCCAGGGGATGGAAAGGTTTTGTCAGATAATCATCGGCCCCGGTACCGAATCCTACGATCTTATCCATGTCTTCTGCCTTGGCGGAAAGCATCAGGATCGGAATATTGCTGGTCTTGCGGATCCGTCTGCATACCTCAAGGCCGTCGATCCCCGGCATCATGATGTCCAGAATCAGCATACGGACCTCCGGGTGTTCGGCCAGGATATCCAGGCATTGACTGCCGTCGGAAGCCTTGAGCACCTTGTAACCGTCATTCACGAGATAGATCTCCACAAGATCCGCGATTTCTTTATCATCATCCACGACTAAAATAGTTGCATTTTTTTCCATAATGTATTCCTTTCTTTGAAAAGTTCTTTCCTTGACAATTATATCCGGCTTTGTTACAATTTTCCCGTTCAGAGTCGGATAAATGGTCGCTTATTCTCAGAAGAGAACGAGAGGAAAGTCCGGGCTTCGCAGGGCAGGATGCCGGATAACGTCCGGTGGAGGCGACTCCAAGGATAGTGCAACA
>CAMNGO010000025.1 GCA_946538445.1 uncultured Lachnospiraceae bacterium | reverse complement strand
TTCCAGAGGGGTGAGAAGCCTCAGAATGCATAAAGCGGTGCCAAAAAGAAAGAAGCCCAGACCGTACCTCAATAAGAGGGAAGTATCTTTCAGCATATAATGCAGAAAAATGATAAAAAGACTTCCGGTGAACACGGCCCAGAGAAATGCATAGAAAACTGTATAGAATGTGTACATACTACCCACCTCCTAGCGATCCTGTTCCATGCCTGAATCCGCCGCCTCCAGTTCTTCTTTTTTCTTTTGTAACATATCGCTTAATTCATCGATCACAGCACGGTCAACATCCTCCTCCAGCAAGGCCCCGAACAGAAGGGACAGGGAGGATGCATTCAGCTGGTTCTCCTCCCGAAGCATGTGGATGGAGAACTCTTCTCTTGTCATGGTCGGCGTAAATGTTCTGGCATAATTTTTCGTGGTTTGTTTAAAACCGGCAACCTGTATGACATTCTTCTTGAGAAGAGAATTGATCATCAGGTGGATGTAGCTGGGTTTCCATGTCTTATGTTCCGAGATCTTGACGATCTCCGCGGAGGTCAGAGGCTGATTCTCTTCCCACAGCAGCTCTAACACTTCCCGTTCACTTCCGGTTATCCGGGTATTCTTTTTCTTCATAATGAGTCCTCCAGGTGATATTTCCGGTCTGATACTTCGAAAACCTATCTTCCATATAATACTTAGATGTTTAAATATTATAAATTTATATTCATTATAAATATAATGTCAGATATTGTCAATTCTTTTTTCTCCGAAAATATACGTTTTTCCCGGATTATCTGTCAAAAGAGCTGATAGCTTTCAGTACGTCCAGAGGTTTCTCTCTCACAACATACAGATCTTTTACTCTCTCATGAATGAATCCTCTCTGAATTCCCTGATCAATGAATTCGAGGAGGGGATCAAAGTAACCCTTTATATTAAATATGACAATGGGGGCTTTTTTCCGGTCCAGGTAAGCCAGGGTAAGGACCTGGAAGAATTCGTCCATGGTGCCGATTCCTCCCGGTGCGACGACAAAGGCATCCCCCAGTTTCTCCATAAGCTCTTTTCTCCCACTCATGGTATGTGTCTTGATCCGGTTGGTACATTGATCATAAAGATCCTCATAATCCTTCATAAACTCAGGGATAACACCGATCAGGATACCGTTTCCTTCGGTCGCACCTCTGGCACAGGCTCCCATCATGCCGGTAGAACCACCGCCATATACCAGTGTGTGTCCGTAGACTGCCACCAGCCTGCCCAGCTCCTCCCCTTGTTCGATGAAGTAAGGGTCGATCGTATCACTTGCTGCTCCGTAGATACATATTTTCATTTTTTTCATATTTTATCACCTATTATTTTTAGAAATCGTACTCCAGCGGAGAGGAATAGATTTCATCTCTCCGAAGTTCATTCAGAATCTCAGCCCGTCTTGTCCCGATGAGCAGAGATTTGTTATATCTGTAATAACGCTCACATCCGTTTTCCGCCAGGAAGGCAGCTGCCTGGGTATTCATGGTCAGTTCTGTGACAAAGACCACCATCTCCTGCCCTTCTCCAAAGGCTTCCTCCATAAAAGTAAAGGCATATTCCAAAGCGTCCGAAGCCTGGTTGACCGTCTCTTCCCTGTGGGCTGTCTGATGTTCAAATTGAGTCCGGATGCTCATGAAAGCATCTTTGGCGTCCCAGACTCCCACCGGTGCCCATTTGTGCAGAAGATGAAGTACCGTCAACTGATGATTTTTCTCCTCCTGACTCATCAATCCGGTGGCCTCTGACAGTTTCAGAGATTCTTCTTTACTGTGAAGCATTCTCTGATAGATTGCCAGGGGCGACTCTTGGGCAGAGGAATTCTCTCTCCCCTTTTCTTCTCCCAGAACATCCCTGTATAGGCGAAGGAACTCATAACAGTCTGTAGTAACCCTGTCTGCTTCCATGGCTTCCGTCATCTTCCGGATCAGCCCGTCACTGAGTAACTCAACACAGCTGAGTCTCTCGTCGAAGGATGCAGTGAAAAGTCTCTGATAGATATCCGGTTTTACTTTTCCAAGGAGGATGTTCCTGATGTCATACTCTTCTCTGTATTTCTGATACAGGTCATAATATGCCGCCACATCTTTGGCTACGTCCTCATGCTGCAGATATTGGCGTATCACATCCTCGTCCACCTTGATGGACAGGGCTTCATAAGACCGGATCAGATAGCTTAAGTCTTCCCAGCCTCTGGCAGTGACAAACTGCATCCCGTCCACATCATTTTCCGTCCGGTAGAAATTACCGGGGCGAAGCTCCAGGTAACTTAAAATAAAGGGATGGACCTGATGTTCTCTGGCATACTCTTTAAATACAGACAAGTCTGCTTCCACGTTCATCCGGCGAACACGGTCCAGGGTCACGAAGTCAAAATCCCTCACGCTCTTATTGTACTCCGGGGGGTTGCCAGCTGCCGCAATGATCCATCCCCGGGGAACTGCCTGGTTACCGAAGGTTTTACACTGCAGGAACTGCAGCATGGTGGGCGCCAGCGTCTCGGAGACACAATTGATCTCATCGATGAAGAGGATGCCCTCTTCCCTTCCCGTATCCTTGATATAGCGGTAGATACTGCTGATGATCTCACTCATGGTGTATTCGGTAACGGAGTACTTCTTTCCTCCGTAGACCTCCTCCTTGATGAAAGGAAGTCCCACGGCACTCTGCCGGGTGTGATGGGTGATGGTGTAAGCCACCAGGCCAATCTCGCACTCCCCGGCAATCTGCTGCATGATCTGGGTCTTCCCTATTCCGGGGGGCCCGATGAGGAGGATGGGTCTCTGCCTGACCTCCGGGATGACATACTCCCCGTGGATATCCTTCTGCAGATAGGCTTTTACTGTATTTTTTATCTCTTCCTTGGCTCGTTTTATATTCATAGATCCTGACCTTCTGTCGTCAAATTATATCACATGATGGCATCGATAGCGTCGATCATGGCTGCACGGATCCCCATATGCTCCAGGGCATCCACTCCACGGATGGTAGTGCCGGCAGGGGAGCAGACTTTATCCTTGAGCAGGCCGGGGTGCTCTCCCGTCTCCAGCTGGAGCTTTGCACTCCCGAGAATCATCTGGGAAGTCAGAGCATAGGCCTTGTCTCTGGGCAGCCCGTATTTTACTCCGGCGTCCCCCAGCCCTTCAATGATCATATCGATAAAGGCCGGACCGCATCCGGTGATGGCCATGGCGACTCCCATGAGGTGGTCCGGGATGATCTCCACCTTGCCCAAAGCACGGAAAAGTTCCATCATCTTCTTCCGTTCCTCCTCCTCCAGGGAATTGGTCTCCTCAAAAAGCAGGACCCCTTCCCCAACCATAGCCGGCGTGTTGGGCATGATATACTGGAACCGTGTGTCCGGATCCAGAAATGCACGGTATCTCTCATAATTCCATCCGGCTGCCACAGAGAGGAGGGCTTTCCCTTTCAGATCGTCCTTGATCTCCCCGAGGATTCCCTCGATCTGGTATGGTTTGCATGCCATGAGAAAAACATCGCAGGCTTCCAGCAGCTTTTTCCGGTCACGGCAGGCAGTGAATCCGATCTTCTCTGCATTCTTTTTCAGTTTATCATAATGTGGGGCATAGGCATAAATCTGATCCGGTGTCAGCAGCTTCTGGCTGATCCACCCGGAAGCGATGGCCTGTGCCATATTTCCCATTCCTATAAATCCGATTCTTTTCACGTTATTGATCCTCTCTTTTTGTCTCTTTATCCATGTGTTCTTTTCTCTGCCTCTTTTTCCGCCTCTTCGTATACCCATTCTTTGCCGGGATAATAAAGACCAAAGGCATCCTTCGCCGCAAGGGCCAGGAGTTCCTGATCTCCCCGGAATCCCAGGATATCGGGATAGATGATTGTCTTCTCACACAAATCTGCGGCAATCTTTCGAAGCAGGTTATCCTCCGGCAGTTTCCCGATTCCAAATAAGGTGGTGGAATAGCTTCTGTCCCCCTTGCTGATCTGGATATACAGGCAGCTAAAATGGATGAATTCCCGGTACCATACGTCTTTACAATCCCGATTTTCCTTCAGCAGGTCCAGGAGCAGCGTCTCCCGGATCTCCTCCACCCCTTTCCGGACACGGGACTTCCCGAAGAGACCTTCCTTGCTCTTTGCCAAAAAGGGAAGATCCATCCATACTTTAAGGAAATGATCCGCACCGGCATATCTTCCGCGGGCATTGCAATATCGTTTCTCCCAAAGCATGTGGCGCAGCTGATTCTCCCTGGAATCCGACTCTTGGGGAGCGGCGTCCAGATAGCCCTTCCGTCGCATCCCATCTGTCTCCATATAATAGTTATCCGGCCATTCATACTGTTGCTGGCCGCTCTTCATCTCTCTTTCCAGCATAGTTTCGTCCTCCTAAAAAAATGATATATCCTAACCAGAAAAAAGTCTAGTGAAAAAACGGTCCTGGCATGCTATGATGAGGGTATAAGAACCATGCAATACATCAGGAAAAAGGACACGTCATATGAACCGAGCAACCTCGCAGCAAATACATAATTCCCCTATGGATATCCTATGGGAGAAGGGCCGGGAAGGCGCCAGAATTCTGAGAGTCTATGGCAATGAGCTGGCCGTCCGACTCCCTGACCGGCTGTCGGGCTTCCCTGTCACGGAGATCGGGGCATACTGTTTCTCCGCCTCCGAACATCTTACCCAGGAAGGCTGCCGGCTTACCCATCTGACGGAAGACGGCAGGGAAGAAGCTATTGAGAGCCCCTCTTTCCCATCCATCAGCGGCAACTATGTGGAGAGTGTCTACCTGCCGGAGGAGGTTACTGTTCTACATAATGCGGCCTTTTATAACTGCAGAAAAATGACTCTCCTGTCCCTGGGAAAACAGATTCATGCTATAGGCAGTGACGAGTTTCTCAATTGTGTCAGCCTGAAGACCATCATCCTCCGTGCCGGCCCCAGGTCGGAAAATGGCCTGTCTCTTCTGTTGGAGCGTCTCATTTCCGATGTGGAGGTAGCCTTTTGTCCCGAAGACGGTCCTCCGGAGTGCGTCATTTTCTTTCCGGAATACTATGAATGGCTCAGTGAAATCACCCCGGCCCATGTCTTCAGCCGGAGCATTGAAGGAGAAGGTTTCCGTATGCGGCATACCTTCCAGAACCACGTCCTGGACTTCTCCAGATATGATCAATGCTTTCCCGATGTCCTGACAGGGGAGTCCGGCAAGAATATCTGCCGGATCGCCATGAACCGTCTCCGCTGGCCCGTAGGTTTGCAGAGCCAGTCGCAGATCCTATACGAGGAGGCTTTAAAGGCCCGCCCGGACCAGCTGATTCAATTATTGACGGACCATCGCGATCTTGCCGGATTGGAGTTTTTTTGCCGTAGCCTGTCTTTTTCAAAAGGAGCGCTCTCTTCCTGGATGGAGTCCTGCATCCGGTCCCGGTGGGGTGAGGGAGCGGCTTACCTGGCAGATCAGATCCGGTCTTCCGGTTCCTTTGCGAAAAAAGCATTTTCTTTTGATGACCTTGCATTCTAAGGGGGAATTCGTCCATGGTCAATAAAAAACAGTATACCATGAGCCAGACAGAATGGGAGCAGGGTATCTGCGAGAAGATTCTGGCTCTGATCCGAAGCGAATTATTTCTGGACCTTCGCTATCTGGATGTAGCCCTCTCCGCCCTGACTTTTCAGCCCAAGGATTCCATCCGGACCCTGGCCACTGACGGGAGTTGCCTGTATTATTCCAGGGAGCAGCTTCTGCGCCTTTATCCGAAGAATCCCCTGTTTCTAACCCGGGCCTATCTCCACTCCGTTCTCCACTGTGTCTTTCGCCATCTCTGGCTCAGGGGACAGAGGGAGCCGGTCATCTGGAACCTGGCCTGTGACATCTGTGTGGAATACACCATCGATTCTCTGGGAAAACCCTGTACCAAACGGATTCTGTCCCGACTGAGGATAGATTATTATGAACATCTGAAGGGAGCAAAAATTCCTGTGACCGCAGCTGCGGTTTATGAAGATCTGTTGACGATCAGTGACCTGGAAGAGCAGTTCCTCCTTCAAAAGGAATTTTATACCGACGACCATCGATTCTGGCCCAGGGAGGAAAAACCTTCCACCGGAACTTCTTCCGCCGCGGAGAAATGGGATAAGATAGGGCGGCGGATCCAGCAGGAATTAGACCGCAGAGGGGAGCAGGAATCCCAGGAGTTGTCTTCCCTCAAGACCCAGATACAAAGGGGGAAAAGCCGCAGGTCTTACCAGGATTTTCTGAGGAAATTTACCGTTCTCAGAGAAGAAATGCATCTGGATCCCGATTCTTATGATCTTAATTACTATACTTACGGCCTGAAGCTCTACGGAAATATGCCCCTGATCGAACCTTTGGAGAGCCGGGAGATCCACAAAATCCTCGATTTTGTCATTGTCATCGATACCAGCTACTCTACCAGTGGCAGATTAGTCCGAAAGTTCCTGGAAGAAACCTTCCGGATCCTCACAGAGAAGGATTCCTTCTTCCGGAAAAGTCAGGTCCGGATCATCCAGTGCGATAACCGGGTACAATCCGACATCAGCGTGAGCTCACAGGAGGATATCGACAGCCTGTTCCGGGATTTTGAACTGATCGGAGGAGGCGGAACCGATTTTCGTCCCGCTTTCCGCTATATCGACAATCTCCTCTCCCAAGGGGAATTCCGGTACCTGAAGGGTGTCCTGTATTTCACCGACGGAAAAGGAATCTATCCCTCCAGGAGGCCTGATTATGATACTGTCTTCTTATTTGCGGGGGAAAATGAAGGAAACCCCGTGCCTCCCTGGGCTATGAGCATGAGCCTGATGGAGGATTGGTTGAATTAGAAAATATTTATGATCCATAAGATAATAACGAAGAAGGAGCAGCTACTCCAGGCAGCTGCTCCTTCTTCGTTTGATATATTGGGTGTATGATAATTTTATAAGTCTTTGATACGGATAATATAAGAAATCTTTCTGTGGTTCAGATAACCAAGGGATTTCCTGCCCGTATCGGTGTAACGGGAACCGTTACTGTTGCCTCTGGTGGAAACTTTTCCACCGTCGTACCAAAGTCTCTCTCCGCTTCTGCTCTTTCCGGCGTAAATATTAACATGAGGAACGCCGGCCCAGCAGCATACATCTCCTGGCTGGAGATTTGCAGCGGATGGAGAACGGTAGATATGCATAACTTTTACTTTGCGCTTGTCCCAGCTGAAACGCTTACGGATTCCGCCTCCTCTGATGTAGAAGGTATCACCGATATCTGTAGCTCCGTACTCCTGGAGACACCAGGATACGTATAATGCACAGTTGCATCTTCTTCTGCTGGACTTTGCTGCCCTGTAGGATGACTTGGTTCCGCTGTTGCTGTAGCGGAAACCGCCTCTTTTCAGGTTCTTTAACATGGTGTCACAGGTGTCCATCCATCTTTCATAGTTGGATTGGGTTCCTGGTGCCCCCGCTGCATCTGCAGTGAGGGTAAATGGTGTGATCTGGAAGGCACTTACTACCATGATGATCACAAGGATGTGTAAAACTGCTTTCTTTATACGATAAAAATACATAAAATGTTAAGCTCCTTCTCGGATTAATTTGTCGCTCGAGATGTATCTTAACACAGTTTACACAAAAAATCAATATTTATTAACAAATTTGTAACATCTTTTAAAAATAAATGAAATAAATGCTTTTTTATACCATAGATATACCAAAAAAATATGGAATATTAGGAAAATAATACCTTGATATAATCCTTCATATATTCCGGAAGATCCGGCGGTCTGCGGGCGGAGATGATATTTCCGTCCACCACGGATGCCTGATCCACCCAGGTAGCACCTGCGTTGCGCATATCGTCCATGATGCCGGGAGTGGAAGTAACCGTCTTGCCGCGAAGAATATCTGCAGAGATCAGAACCCAGCCTGCATGGCAAATCTGTCCGATGGGTTTTCCGGCTGCATTGATCTTGCGTACGATATCAAGAACTTCCGGAAAACGGCGCAGCTTGTCCGGTGCCCAGCCTCCGGGAACCAGAAGTCCGTCATATTCCTCCGGATCCACATCCTTAAAACTGATGTCAGATTCCCATGGAACACCGTACTTACCATGATATTTGTGCTTGGCCTCTGCTCCGGCCGTCACCACTTCGCATCCCTCTTCCCGAAGACGGAGGGTAGGGTAGGTCAACTCAAGATCTTCGAAATCATCGCTGATCAAAGATAATATCTTCTTCATTTTGTTACCTCCTTCATTTTTTATTCTTATCTGTTATGAATGTTACAAGACAGTTCTTGTCACTCTCGTTTGCTCATGAGGCCCTGAATTCCTACCAGGATCATCGTCAGTACAAATCCGGCTGCCAGGCCTCCCAGATGGGCTGCATTATCCACATCGCTTACCACGAATCCATATCCTGCGCTTAACAGAATGATAAAAATCATTCCCCGAAGGGTCATCCCTTCCACACTCTTTCTCCGTTTCAGGATTACATTTTCCAGGATAAGAAAGAGCAGGCCTCCCATCACGCCAAAGATAGCTCCGGAGGCTCCTCCGGATACGGTGCTCGGATTGGGCGCCAGGGTAAACTGCAGGGAAGTGTAGGAAGATATCATTCCGGACAGAAGATAGAGGATCGCATAGGGCACCTTGCCCAGATTCCTTTCCACCGTTCCCCCGATCAGGATCAGCATCAGCATGTTTTCTCCCAGGTGATGGATTCCGAAATGGATGAACATGGATGTAAACAGGAGATAGTACCTGCCTTCTTCCACCACGTAAGGGTATACCAGACCTCCGTGTCCGGCCATAAAGGACGGATCCTGGGTATCTCCCAGGAGGCTCAGGATAAGGAAAACCAGGATATTGATCAGGACGATGATCGTATTCACCGGGGTGAAAGTGGAAGTGATGCGTTTTCTTTCCGCCATTCGTGCCCTTTCATTCCATCGGCATGTGTAATCCTCGATCCATCTCTCCAACCCATGGAATTCACCTTTCTGGTTCTCATAGATGGTTAGCCTGCCGCTTCTGCGGTTCAGAATCCAGACATCCTCTTCCCTCTGTATCCGGGAGATCAGCCAGGCATCCGGTTTCTCTGTCCGAATCAGGAGGAGCAGGGTCTCCACAGGAACCCTGCTGACGATCATAATCTTATCTGCCGCCTGTTTCAGTGCCAGGTGTTCCGCCTCCGGATCCACCGGGTTCTGGCCGGGGAGGGTCTCCTGAACCACACGAAGCAGAAGAATACGATCCTCCTGCTTCTTTTGAAAATATCTCTCTTCCCCGTATTCCAATGGCTGATAGCCGTACCAGGTCAGTTGTCGATACAAGTCACTGTAATATTGTCGTCTGTCCATTTGCTCTAAAACATCTTCAGGATGGCTTCCTTGGGCATGAAACCTACATTCTGTTTCACCAGCTGGCCATCTTTAAACACCATCAGGGTAGGGATACTGAATACCTTGAACTTCCTCTGGAGATCTCTCTGCTCATCCGTGTTCACTTTTCCTACCTTAATCTTTCCTTCATACTCTCTTGCGATTTCTTCCACAACGGGCGCAACCATGCGGCAGGGTCCGCACCAGGGTGCCCAGAAATCCACCAGTACCGGTATGTCGGACTGCAATACTTCCTGTTCAAAATTATCTTTTGTAATCGTAATTTCTGCCATAGAAAAAGCCCCCTTTCCCATCTTTGTATTTCATTATAATTCAATTCCAATTAAGCGTCAACCTGTGCATAACCTCTCTTCTTACAGATCATCCATGATTTTTATGGCAGCTTTTTTTCTGGATATTCCGCAATCCATGGCAGTCTTTCCGATGAGTCTGTGAGCCTGATCTTCGGTCATTTGCTTTTTCTCAATCAGCATAAATTTCGCTTTGTCAATCGTCCGCAGGTCGTCCATCTTATCCTGCATGTCCCGGACCTTCTTCTCAAAGTGATGCCTCTTATTCTGTATGGCAGTGAGAAATCGGATTGCTTTATCGATCCTCCCCCAATGGAATGGTTTTGCCAGGACAAGCACCCCGTAATCCGTGACTTTTTCCGTCATATCATCACATATTTCTTTAGGTACAACGAGTAAGACCGATGCATTGCTGTTATCAATCACATCCAGTGATATTTCCAATCCGTTTTCATCCGGTAGCGGAGCATTGATGATCACCAGGTCATAGTAGCGTTCAAGGATACACCTTCTGGCAAGACTGGCACTCTGCCGGATTTCTACGGACAGGTAGTTTCTCTTGGGAAGGGACCGTTTTACGATAGCATCAAAATGTTCCGAGGCGGATATTATCAACACAGAGTGCTGTATGAGCTCGTCTTTTGGCATAAAATCCCCCCTCAGAATCCGGTGTACTCCTTCAAAATACCCTCCGGCACATATTTCCTGACGAAGTCGCTCTCCAACGCCAGTTTTGCTGCTTCCTCTCTGGATGTGGGCAAGGTTGCTTCCTTCTCAGACATCTCTTCCGGTAATCCCAGTTTCTCTTCGATCCCCTTGATCCCTGCATAGATTAAAAGCGCATAGACCAGATAGGGATTGCAGCCTGCATCCGGACTTCTGAGCTCAACTCTTGTCTGGCCCTTATAGGTTTCCATGTACATAAGCTCCGATTCGCCGCGTCCCGACCAGTCCACTTTATCCGGTGCGGTGCTGTTGCCAAATCTGGAGTATGACTCATCGGTTGCGTTAAGAAAGATCGTGATCTCTTTTATGACACGGATGATGCCCGCTGCCACATACCTGATCACATCATTTCCCATCCTGTCCACGGCATAAATATTGATATGGTATCCATTTCCCGGTTCCCCGGCAATAGGCAAGGGAGAGAAATCCGCAGTCAGTCCGTACCGGTTGGCCACGGTGCTTACCGCCATCTTAAATGTGGTCATCTGATCCGCAGCCTTAAGAGGCTTCCCATAATGAAAATCAATCTCATTCTGTCCGGGGCCCCTCTCATGATGAGACCTTTCCGGAGTCAAACCCATGCGCTCTATGGTGAGGATAATCTCCCTTCTGACATTCTCGCATTTGTCATCTGGCGCAATATCCAGATATCCTGCCCGGTCATAGGGGATCTTCGTGGGATTCCCCTGTTCATCATTTAAAAACAGATAAAACTCCATCTCAGTTCCAAAACGGAATTCAACCCCCAGCTTGTCTGCAGCCTCCACGGCTTTCTTCAAAATGGTACGGGTGTCAGCCTGATATTCTTCCCCTTCCGGTGTGTACAGGTCACAGAACATCCTTAAAACTTTCCCGCTGTCGGGTCTCCAAGGCAGGACAGAGAGGGTGTCCGAATCAGGTTTTAAATATAAGGATGCATAAGGACAATCTCTGAAACCTGCGATTTCCCTGGCATTTATAGGTATCCCGTCCTCAAAGGCTTTTTTTATCTCTCCGGGCATGATGGATATGTTCTTCTGAACCCCATATGCATCACGAAATGCCAGGCGGATAAACTTTGCATCCTCCTCCTCTATATAATTCATCACATCTTCTAACATAAACCGCATCTCTCTCCTCCTTGTACAATCAATCAGTTTTTTCAGGTTGTCATATGGTGGAAATTCTTGGTGAGATATCTTCCAGGACATCCAGCAGGATCCGCACCGTGTCAAGAGATGTAAACATGGTAACCCCGTTTTGGATGGCACATTTTCTGATCTCTATCCCATCATTATAATGAATCCCCGACAGGATTGCTCTGGTATTGATAATATAGCTGACATATCCTCTTCGGATGGATCTCAGGATCTCATCGCTTCCTTCACTTATCTTACCACGGATACGGGTTCTTATCTGATGTTTTTTCAGAAATATACCTGTCCCTGCCGTCGCTTCGATATTAAATCCAAGTTCATAGAAGCGTCGGATCAGAGGCAGTGCTTCTTTCTTATCTTCATCTGCTAAGGTGACGATGACCGTCCCATACTCTCTCATCCTGACTCCGGATGCCTGGAGGGCTTTATAAAATGCTCTTTTCAGGCTCTTATCATAGCCGATGGCTTCCCCGGTTGATTTCATCTCCGGGGACAGGTAGGCATCCATCCCGTTCAGCTTCTCAAAGGAGAAGGCCGGGGCCTTCACATACCAGAAGTCTTTTTCCGGCAAGACGGCATCATCCAGTCCCATCTCATGGAGAGTCTGACCCAACATAACCCGGGTGGCGATATCCACCAGAGGAACCCCTGTTGATTTGGATAAGAAAGGGACGCTTCTGGATGCCCTGGGATTCACCTCGATCACAGACACATGCTCCTCCTTATCCACGATGAACTGGATATTGAACAAGCCCCGTATTCCAATACCTGTTCCAAGATTTTTCGTGTAGTTCCATATTTTCTCCTTCACTTCAGGGGATATGGAGAAGGGCGGATAGACGCTGATACTGTCCCCGGAATGAACACCGGTACGCTCCACCAGCTCCATGATTCCCGGCAGATAAACATTCTCCCCGTCACATACTGCATCGATCTCTACTTCCTTGCCCACGATATATTTATCAACCAGGACCGGTCTGTCTTTATCTACTTCCACCGCGGTTTTCAGGTAATGGATCAGCATCTTTTCATTTGCAACGATCTCCATGGCTCGTCCGCCCAGGACGAAGGAGGGTCTTACCAGAACAGGATAGCCGATCCTCTCAGCTGCTTTGATACCGTCTTCTATGGTAGTGACAGCAATACCCTGGGGATGAGGAATCTCCAGTCTGTTGATAAGAGCTTCAAATGCATCTCTGTCCTCTGCCTTGAAGATGGCCTCCGGCCCTGTACCAATGATCCTTACCCCCCTTTTCGAAAGGGGACCGGCCAGGTTTACCGCAGTCTGTCCTCCCAGAGAGGCAATCACTCCCAGAGGCTGTTCCAGGTCGATGATATTCATGATATCTTCCACAGTAAGAGGTTCGAAATACAATTTATCCGCAATGGTATAATCCGTCGAGACTGTCTCCGGATTATTATTGATCACGATAGCTTCATAGCCCATCTGTTGAATTGTTTTCACCGCATGCACCGTGGAGTAGTCGAACTCCACCCCCTGCCCGATCCGGATGGGGCCTGACCCCAATACGATAATCTTCTCCTTATCAGAGACGATGGATTCATTTTCTTCTTCGTATGTAGAATAAAAATAAGGCACATAACTCTCGAATTCACTGGCGCAAGTATCGATCATCTTGTAGACAGGACGAATCCTGTATTGTCTCCTTAACTGGCGGATATCTTCCTCTCTGCATCCTGCCAGCTCTGCGATATAGGAGTCCGAGAACCCCATTCTTTTGGCTTCATACAACAGGTCTCTGTCGGGAAGCGGCCCTTTTCCTGCCACGAGATATGACCGGCAGGTTTCTTCCACTTTTATCTCAAAATCGACGATCTTTTTAATCTTATCCAGAAAGAACATATCGATCTTTGTTCTCATATAGATGGTATGGGGGTCTGACCCCAGCCAGAGTAATTCCGATATGGCATATAGTCTGTCATCCGTCCCTTCCTCGATATATGACAGCAGCTTGTCCATGGCTTCTTTTTTGTTTTCCGGATCTTTTTTATCCGACAGGTTCTTCACGTCGAATTTCTCCAGATGGATGTGATTCTTTCCATCCTCCAGAGACCGGATTGCTTTCAGGAGGCTCTCCTCCATGGTCCGTCCGATACTCATGGTCTCTCCCGTTGCTTTCATCTGGGTGGAGAGACGGTTGGATGCTGTATCAAACTTGTCAAAGGGGAATCTGGGCATCTTGGTTACCACATAATCCAGGGCTGGTTCAAAGCAGGCTGGCGTATTGGCCAGCCGAATCTCATGAAGGTCCATACCCACGGCGATTTTTGCTGAGACTCTGGCAATAGGGTATCCACTTGCTTTTGATGCCAGAGCAGAAGACCTGGACACCCTGGGATTGACTTCGATCACATAGTAATCAAAGGATTCCGGGTCCAGGGCGAACTGCACATTGCACCCTCCTTTGATCTCCAGGGCCCGGATGATCTTTAAAGCGCTGTCTCTTAACATATGGTATTCTTTGTTGGTGAGGGTCTGGCTGGGTGCTACCACCACGGAATCCCCGGTATGGATACCCACGGGATCCAGATTCTCCATATTACATACGGTGATAGCCGTATCGTTGGCATCACGGATCACTTCATACTCAATCTCTTTATAGCCCTTTATGCTCTTTTCAACCAGCACCTGACCAACAGGGGATAAAGAGAGAGCTGTCTTCATTTTCTCCCTCATCTCATAAGGGTCGTTTGCAAATCCCCCGCCGGTTCCACCCAGGGTAAATGCAGGCCTTAAAATCACCGGATATCCGATTCTCTCGGCCACTTCACATCCACTTTTAATACTGTCACAGATATCCGAGGGTACCACAGGTTCCCCCAGCTGCTGACATAATTCTTTAAATTTCTCCCTGTCCTCCGCCCTGCGGATACTTTCCGCCCCGGTTCCCAGGAGCTCAATCTCACATTCATCCAACACTCCCTTATCATAGAGCTCCAGGGACAGATTCAGCCCTGTCTGGCCTCCAAGCCCCGGGATGATGGCATCGGGCCTCTCATAACGGCAGATTCTGGCCAGGTATTCCAACGTCAGGGGCTCCATATAGACCTTATCTGCGATGGAATGATCCGTCATGATGGTTGCCGGGTTGGAATTAGTCAGGATAACCTGGTATCCTTCCTCTTTCAGGGCAAGACAGGCCTGGGTTCCGGCGTAATCAAATTCTGCCGCCTGGCCGATGACGATGGGGCCTGACCCTATTACCAATACTTTTTTGATATCCCTTCTTTTTGGCATAATTTATCCTCTTCTCATTAGTTCTGTGAACCGTTGAAATAAGTGGCTGCTATCCTGAGGCCCCGGAGCACTTTCCGGGTGATACTGAACAGAGAAGACCCTGTCTTCTTTCCGAAATACTCCTTCTACCGTATCATCCAGGATGTTGATATGGGAAATGGACAGACCGGTCCCGGCCAAGGAACTCCTGTCAACAGCGTAACTGTGGTTTTGGCTGGTAATCTCCAGTTTTCCGCTCAAAGTATCTCTGACCGGATGGTTTCCTCCCCGGTGGCCGAATTTCAATTTGTAAGTCTTCGCTCCGTAGGACAGGGCCAGGAGCTGATGTCCCAGGCAGATGCCGAACATGGGTATCTTGCCCCTCAACGTCTTCAGCGTTTCGATTACCTGGGGAAGATCCCGGGGGTCTCCCGGTCCGTTGGAGATCAGTACTCCGTCCGGATGCAGGGACAGGATCTCCTCCCAGCCGGTATCGAAAGGAACAATGGTAACATTACATCGGTTTTGATTCAGCATTCGTATGATATTGGTCTTCATCCCGCAATCTATAGCCACCACATTGTATAAAGGATTTGATGTGCGGCTGTACCATTTTTTGACACAGCTGCACCTTCTTACCGCATCATGGGGAACCGGGGTCTTCCGGATCTCTTCCACCCCTTCTTCCGGAGACAGATCCTCATCTGTGATCAGGCATCTCCGGGCCCCCAGGTCACGGATGCTTCGGACCAGTTTTCTGGTATCGATTCCACAGATACCCGGTATCCCGTTCTCCTCCAGAAGTTCCGCCAGTGTCTTGGCCCATCGGAAATTGGATGGATTGTCGTTGATATCCCGGACAATAAAAGCAGCGGGGGAGATGATCTTACTTTCGTAATCTTCATCCGTCACCCCGTAATTACCCATCAGAGGATATGACATCACGACCGCCTGATCTGTGTAGGATGGATCGGAAAGGATCTCCTGGTATCCTGCCATGGAAGTATTAAAAACAATCTCACAGACTCTTTGGCCGGATCCGCCGAATCCTGTCCCCTCATATACCGTTCCATCCTCCAGTATGAGTCTTCTGTCATATCTCATGGCCCGATGCCCCCTTTGTCATGCTGTACTTGCAGGCTGATCCCACAAATTCCTGAAAAAGGGGATGGGGTCTGTTAGGCCTGGATTTGAATTCCGGATGGTACTGGACTCCCAGGTAGAAAGCCAGACCCGGCAGTTCCACGGTCTCCACCAGGCTTCCGTCCGGTGACAGACCGGACAGTTTCAGTCCGTTTTGACTCAATATCTCCCTGTAATCATTATTAAATTCATAGCGGTGTCTGTGTCTTTCGGCAATCTCTCTCTTTCCGTAACAACGCTCCATCAGGCTGCCGTCCTGGATGCAGCAAGGATAGCTGCCCAGACGAAGGGTACCGCCTTTCTCAATCTGATCTGACTGCCCCGGCATAAAATCGATCACTTTATGTTCGGAAGGATGATCAAACTCCCCGGAGCAGGCATCCGTTATGCCGGCAACATTTCTGGCAAACTCTATCACTGCGATCTGCATACCCAGGCAGATCCCAAAATAAGGGACATCATTTTCCCTGGCATATTCTGCCGCCAGGATCATCCCTTCCGTCCCCCGGTTACCAAAGCCTCCCGGTACGATGATGCCGGAAGCCTCACTCAGTTTTTCTATATAGTTGCTTTCATTCATCTCCTCAGAGTCGATCCACAGGATATCCACATGAGTCTTTAACCCAAACCCTGCATGATGGAGGGCCTCTGCCACAGACAGATAGGCGTCATGAAGCTGAACATATTTCCCTACAAGGGCGATGGTCACTTTCTGGCTCATATCTTCGATAGCTCTATTTAACTGCTCCCAGTCCTCCAGATCCGGTGGAGGCAGGGTGAGCCCCAGCTCCCGGCAAACCACGCCGGAAAAATTGGATTTTTCCAACATAAGGGGTGCGGCATAGA
>CAMNGO010000024.1 GCA_946538445.1 uncultured Lachnospiraceae bacterium | reverse complement strand
TCACCTCTATTCTTGAGGTATATATTTTTACAGTTCAAACCAAAGAGAAAGAATAAGAAAGAAGTACATTATGGATAAGAAAAGGATGAAAAGAATATGCATCAGTATCGTATCTGCTGTCGTCCTTGGAGTTTTTCTTGCCGCCTATTTTATCCCGACGGAACTTCATGCCACTTATACGCCTGATCATTCCGTGTATGAGAATGATCCCGTCACTGAGGAAGAGTTCAATGTATATACTACCTCCAGGCTTGGCAGGGTGAAAGAGGTGACGGACTATAGTATAGATACTGAATTTATTGAAGAAGACGGAGAGATTCAGGTTACTACTGAAGATGC
This sequence comes from uncultured Lachnospiraceae bacterium, assembly GCA_946538445.1. GTDB lineage: Bacteria > Bacillota > Clostridia > Lachnospirales > Lachnospiraceae > Anaerobutyricum. Next base: position 16,907 of record CAMNGO010000024.1, on the reverse strand, counting down.
AAAGATGTCTGCCGAAGTGAATCTGGATGTCATCCCGGTGGTCTCCTCCGATATCGTGTATAATACGGTTTGTTATGAAGACCGTATGGGACAATACACACCGGATGTATCCGAGATCATCTACTATGGTGACGGAAGCATGGAGACCGTCCCCGAAAACCAGTTGAATGTCAGTTACGAAAAAAATGATCAGACGGATACCATAAAGATTACTGCCGCAGGTACCAACGATATCTATCAGGAAGAATTCCCGCTGATCACGGTAGATTCCATCACCACAAAAGATAAGGTATCTACGGAGAAGGCCCTCACTTCGGATAAACTGGACCTGATCATCCATTATTCGGATGGAACTTCCGTCAAAGCGAAGAAGAAACAGATCACTTCCAAGAAGATCCGTCATCCCAAGGAAGGCACCAATAAGCTTACCTGCTATTACAACGGTGAGTCTTTCAAAGTCAAGGTAAAGGCTTTCGAACCCAAACCTACGGTGACTTTCGATGGTTACGGGACCTTTGAGCTGGAGTATTCGGACTATTACGACGTAGGAGTCTCCAGGCTGAACTCCTTTGACGGTGTGACATATTTTGACGATCACAGGGAAACCTTCTATTCCCAGAACAGCCTTCCCGGAACCGGACTGTGGATTCCGGGCCGACATGTGGCGGACGACGGAACCATCCGTGACGGAGAGGGATTTATCTGTGCTGCTGCAGACAGCTCCTTTAAAGACCGCTATGACGTGGTCCTTACTTCCCTCGGACCTGCCAAGATCTATGATACCGGCTGTCCCTACGGAACCATCGACATCTACGTGGACTGGTGATCCCCTTCCTATGACAGCATAGAACCATCATACTTATGTATGGTGGTTTTTCTTTTCTTGTGGTAAAATGGGACAAAAGGTCCCGAAACCGGGGAACCTATCTAATAAGAATGGAGGTCAATGATACCTTATGAATCAATTAGTAAATGAATGGATTGATGCCCACACACAGGAATTGCTGGATGATATTAAACGATTATGTTCCATCCCTTCCGTAAAAGGGGAAGCAGAAGAAGGAAAGCCTTACGGTGACGGTCCCTACCGGTCATTGAATCTGGCCTTAGACATAGCAGAACAATATGGTTTCCCTACCAGAAATTATGAAAATTATGTAGGGGCTGCGGACTATGATCCCTCTCTCCCCAGGTGCCTGGATATCCTGGCCCACACTGATGTCGTGCCTGCCGGAGAAGGATGGACTGTGACAGAACCTTTTGAGATTATCCAGAAGGACGGACGTCTCTATGGAAGAGGTACCAGTGACGATAAAGGTCCCCTTCTTTGTGCCCTCTATGCCATGCGTGCATTAAAAGAGAACGGAGTTCCTCTCACAAAAGGAGTCCGCCTTATCATGGGCGCTGACGAGGAGTGTGGTTCCAGCGACATCCGATACTATTATGGGATAGAGCCGGAAGCAGAGATGACCTTCTCCCCGGACGGGGACTTCCCATTGATCAATATAGAAAAGGGAATGTTCCACGGTACCATATCCAAGATATTGGAAGAAGATAAAAGCCTTCCCAGGATACTTTCCCTGGATGCCGGACTTGTAGTGAATGCGGTTCCCCAGAAAGCAATCCTTCAATTTGAGGGGCTGGACCTTACTTCCAAGGAAGTGGAAAAAGCCATGAAAGAGATTCAGGAGAGCTGCCAGGTGACCTGTCAGATCACCGGCCAGGATGAGATCACGGTGGTTGGAGCTTCGGCCCATGCATCAACCCCTGAAATGGGAAAAAATGCCGGTCTTGCCGCCATCCTTCTTGCCGCCAGACTCCCCCTCGCCCCTTCGGAAGCATTGTCCTATCTCACAAAGATTACAGACCTCTTCCCCTACGGGGTTACCGATGGATCCGGAATCGGGATTAAGATGTCAGATGCCGAATCCCATGATCTGACCTGTACATTGGATCTCTTCCATATGGATCCGGTTTCCATGGAATTCAAATTTGACTCGAGAACTCCGGTCATGGCCAACAAAGAAAACTGTCAGGATGCCGCCATAAAGGTGATCGAAGCAGCCGGTTTTGACTGCCTGGACTTCTCCATGATCCCACCCCATGTGGTATCTTCGGACAGTCCGTTTGTAAAGACATTGTTAAAAAGCTATGAAAATGTCACCGGTTTAAAAGGAGAATGTCTCGCCATCGGCGGCGGAACCTATGTCCATAACATCAAAAACGGGGTTGCCTTCGGCGCAGTGATGCCCGGGATCGATACCAGGATGCACGGGGCAGATGAATTTTTCGATATCGACAATATCGTGCTGGCAACGAAAATCTTTGCGGAAGCGATTCAAAATCTTTGCATGTAGGAAGCATGGTGAATAATATGGATGATTTTATGGATTTAATGGATGTCTTATCCAAGAAGCAATCGCAGTATTCGGTGGAAGAGATTGATCATGCCCAGAAGAAGGCCAAAAAAAGCGGGCGTCCCTTCTTGGATGTGCTTCAGGAGACCACCGGCAGGAAACTGGATTCCAACAAAAAACTTTCTGCCGATCTGGAGAAGCTGAGCCAGATCAATCAGAAAATGAGTCAAAGCATCAACTCGGAATTAGAGAAATTAAAAGAGAAAAAAAATAAAGAGGATATGCAGGAACTCTGTGACCATACGGCCAAGGATCTCGCGGACCTGAATCTCCACCTGAAACAGGATTTTGGTCTGGATATTCAGAAAAAGAACCCGGAAAAAGCAGGCGCCGGTCCCGAGGCTTTTGAGGGAGTGGAGGAAGCCGTCTCCCAGCTTGTATTCGGACAGTCTGCCTTTCTTAAGAAGATGGCGGTGGCATTCAAACGTCCTTTCATCATCCCGGTGGAGGGAAACCACGCCAGAAATACCATTTTCATCACCGGTCCTGCAGGGTCCGGCAGACATCATGCATTAAAGACCATGGCCAAAGAACTGGCAGACCGCGATCTTTTAAGCAGTCCTGATATCTATACCCTGGATCTTTCCAGATATAACATGTCCGGAAAAGACAATGTATTTCTTCAGGATCTCTACGCCGCCCTCTCTTCCAAGGCCAGGATCATCCTCTTTGAAAACTATAATGCATGCCATATCTCTTATCTGACCTATATCAATGACCTGGTAACCAAAGGGGAATGCTATCTTCAGGATCGCTATTCCCTTCAGAAGGGGCAACTGGTCAATGTAACGAATGCTTTTACCACAGAGACCGTGGGAACATTCAATGCCAACGGGAAATACCTGGTCTTCTTAAGCAGTAAAGGTGTGGATGAATTGGCAAACGTATTCGGAGCACCTTTTGTAAATGCCATCGGGGATGTCTGTACCTCCGAGAAGCTGACGGAAGAAAGCTGGAGAAAAATTGCAGAGATCCGTTGGAAGGAACTGGTGGACAAAGCACGGGATCAGCTGTCTTTCAAGATTACCGCTGAAGAAGAATCTATCCTGTCGGCAGCCGTAGCTTCCACAGGAAAGAATGCCGGAACCAAGGGACTTCTCTCCTTCTTTGACCGGTTGGGAAAAAGCCTGGCAACCATCAAACTGGAGGGGGATTACCCTCCGGATACCGAAGTCGTCATCAGCATCGAGGACCAGAAGATGTCTGCCCGGATTGGTGATCAGGCCATCGGACTCATGGATAACCTTCCGGCTGCTTATACCGGTGATCTGGATCTGGTAAAAGCAGAGATGGACAACATTGTAGGCCTTACCAAGGTAAAAGAATACATTTTCTCCCTGGAGGAATACTACCGTACCAACCGCAGAAGAAGTGAAGCCGGCCTCAAAGCTTCCGAAGTATCCAAGCACATGATCTTCACAGGCAATCCCGGCACCGGCAAGACAACCATCGCCCGGATTATCAGCCGCTATCTTAAAGCCATCGGTGTCCTTACCGGAGGACAGCTGGTGGAAGTATCCCGCGCTGACCTTGTGGGTCGTTATGTGGGTCACACCGCACCTTTGGTACAGCAGGTGATAAAAAGCGCCGTCGGTGGTGTCCTCTTCATCGATGAGGCTTATTCTCTCTATCGTGGCAAGGACGACTCATTCGGTCTGGAGGCCATCGATACTCTGGTGAAAGGTATGGAGGATAACCGGGATAATCTTATCGTGATCCTGGCAGGTTATTCCAAAGAGATGGCAGTCTTCCTGACAGCCAATTCTGGCCTTAAGAGCAGGTTCCCCAACATCATCGAATTCCCGGATTACACCGGACAGGAATTGCTGGACATCACAAAGATTACCGTAAAATCCAAAGGATATGTTCTGGATCCACAGGCAGAAGATACTCTTCTGGCCTATTACAATGAAGTGCAGGCCTTCCATTCCGACACAGCCGGCAACGGCAGACTGGTGCGGAATAAGGTGGAGGAAGCCATCCTCAATCAGTCCCGCAGACTGGTGGCGGAACCGGATGCTGACCTCTCCCTCTTGGAGCTGAGAGATTTCGAGCTGGACGAGATTCCATCTGCTTGATAGTAATAAGAGGCAAAAACAGCGCAGAAACCATCGATTTCTGCGCTGTTATTTTTATCAAAATTTATAAAACCATCTCAACTACGAATACGATGACACTGCAGACCACCGCTGTCGGAAAAAGTCCGAATCCAAACCAGGCAGCCACGATTCCCCCCGCCAGGGCAAGAAGACCTGCCAGAGGTACTTGTGTAGCCTCCATGATCGCAGGAAATGTCATTACTGCCAGAGTCACATAAGGTACATAGTACAAGAAGGATTGGATCGTCCGGTTCCTGATCTTTCTGCGGATCAAAGTGAGCGGCAGGACTCTCAGAAGAAATGAAACGCCAAACATGATAAAGATATAAATATATACATTATGCTTCATGATTCTCTCCTCCGTCTTCCGTATAAGTATCCATATCCTCATCTTTGATGGGGAAAAGGATGGATGCCGCCAGAGCTATGACGATAGTAAGAATGATGATGCGGGTTCCTTCCGTCAGATTCGAGATGTAAGGAAGCTTTGCACAGGCAAAACTTACCGCCATAGAAATGAGCACCAGACCTCCGATCACCCGGTTCCCACGGGCAGGTGGAATGATGATAGCCAGAAACATGCCGTATAATAATACACTCAAAGCACTGACAATATTGGCCGGCAGCACATTTCCTGCAGCAACTCCAAGTCCCGTCCCCAGCACCCAGAAACTAAGGGAGCAGATGGCCAGGCCATAATTATAAAACGGATTCAGTTTCCCGGGCACCGTGGAGGATGCTCCATAGATCTCATCCGTGATCCAGAAACCTACCATCAGTCTGTGTTTTAAACCGGTCCCTTCCGGAAGCTTCTGGGACAGGGAAACCGACATCAGCAGATATCTCCCACATACGATGAGTGTGATGATCGCCATGGTCAGATAGGACGCGTTGGAAGCAATCACCGTAAAGCCCGCGTACTCACCTGAAGAAGTGTTGCATAACAGGCTGGTGAGCATTGCCTGAAATACATTCAATCCTGCTTTCTTGGCACTGATCCCCAGGGCAAAAGACACAGAAAAGTACCCTGCCGCGATAGGGATTCCATGGCGCAGTCCCCGCAGAAACCACTCCTTGTTTTTTTCAGGATTCATATTTTTTCCTCCGATTAACCGACGATACCATAGGGTATCCGGATTATTGTTATCATTTGTTTAAATCGTCGATCAGCAATCGATTCAGATACTTGTCAAAATCCCTTTGGAAAGCATATACCCATGCCCCATACTCTTTGAAAACGACGATATTATCCTTTGCTTCATTTTCCGTTCCACAGTTATATAAGAAATACCGACCACCTTGATCCGTTACCTGCAATTGGAAGGAATCAGGGTTTATTTCTTTGATTCCGGAAGTATAATCTCCGATTTCTCCGGGATGATATCCGGACAGCTGTTTGGAATAATGAGCTGCAAGCATCTCCTGATGTCCGCTTTCACAAAGGCTTCTCAGATTATTTACAAAATCTTTTGCAAGGGAAGCCGGCCCGTAATTGTCCAGATACCATACGGTATCCCGGGCAATCTTGCGAAAATCTGCCCTGGAAATATTAGTATTTCCTGAAAAATCAATATTTTCCAGATTCGGGCATCCGGAAAATGCCTCCTGATCGATGGACTGAAGATCGGATGGTAGAATAATGGAAGTTAAGCCTTCATTATCCGCAAAGGCATAGGCAGCAATCTTTTCCGTGTTCTCCGGAATCACTGCTTCCTGGCCGCCTTTGGCTGCGTCATAATAGAGCAGGGCATCATCCAGGATGATATAGGGCTGTTCCTGACTGTCCATCCATGGAGTAGATGCGAATGCTCCGGGTTTTATGTATTCCAGACTTTTCGGAAGCTCCACTTCAGCAAGTGAACTACAGCCGGAAAAAGAATCTTTTCCGATCCGGGTGACAGAATCCTCCAGATGGACACGGCGAAGATTGCTGCAGTTTTGGAACATGCCATCCGCAACCTCTGTCACACCATCTTTGATGTTAACTTTCTTAACCTTATCCGTATAATCTTTCCAGGGATACTCTTTAGGATCAGGGCTTCCTTGTCCTTCTATGGTCAGATGTCCACTGCCATCCAAGGTGCAATAGAGACCTTCCCCACAGCTTTCCTTATTGATGACCTTACGGAAGGAATGATACCAACCCAGATAAGCCCCGGCAAGAATCAGGCATGCCAAAGCCAGTCCTGCGATTTTCTTCATGGAACCGGAGGAAGCCTTTTTTCTTCGTCCCCCGTTTGTCTTTACATTTCTGGGAACATACCGGTTATCCTTTAATTGCAGGAGATCTTCCTTCAACTGTTCTGCTTTCTGATATCTCCTTCTGGGATCAAAAGCACATAACCTGAGAATGATATTCTTAAGTCCCTTGGATCCTTCTACCGGTTCAGGAACAGGTTCGCTTCCCTCCATCCTCTTCCGGAAGGCTTTATCTCTGTCCTGGAAATACAGAATAGGTTTTTTCATATCCAGGAAAGGTTCTTTATCTTTATTTTCCAGGACATACATGAGGCTTCCCAGAGAATATAGATCTACATTTGGATAGCACTTGCCGCCGTTGTAGATCTCCGGTGCTGTGTAGCGAAGGGTTCCGCTGGATCCCAGAGAAGTCACTGTTTTCTTGAGAATCCTGGAAAGTCCGAAGTCACTCAGGACATACTCTCCATCTTCTGTCATCAGAATATTTTCCGGCTTGATATCCCAGTGGATAAAACCGGCCTTCTCACAATCCGTCAGGGCATCACAGATATCCAGCCCCAGCTTTATGATTTCCATCTCTGTGAGCTCTCCCGCAACCAGACGGTCTTTGGAGGATGTCAGCAGGTCTGTCCGGATAAAGATGTCGAAACCGACTCCCTCTGTGTGTTCCTGAATGATGGAATCATGAATCTTGAGGATGTGGGGATTCTCTCCCAGAGAAGCCATGGTTTCCAGAATGGTCTGGCACTCCTCCACCAGACTTCTGAGATAAGACTGAACCTCGGTATCCATCTGATCCTTCTTCTTCTCTTCTTCCTCTTCCCGGCGTCTGATCTCTTTGAGAAGTTCCGCTCCTTTTAAACCGGAAGGCAGATCAGAAGCCTCTTCCTCTCCGGCCATCCCCATGGATTTTTCCTTCAGTTTGGCCCTCTTCTTCTCGTGATTCCCGGAGTCATTCTGATCTGAGGCTTCCCCTTTCAGCTTCTCTTCGATTTCTGCTATGATGTTCCTGGGAATCAGGCCATCTTTTGGAATCTCAATAATCTTGATGGCACACTCCTGTCCGGAAACCCGGTTGACTGCCCTATATACGGTTCCGAAGGAACCGGAACCGATCTCATCCGTCAGTTCCCAGTCTTTCCATTCATCCGGTAATTTTATTTCTGAAAAAGTACTCATACTTTTTGTCCTCTTTCTATGATCGTAATATCTCTACTGCTGTTGATTCTGGTTCACGATCTTCAGATTCTGATTCGCAGACAGATCGAAATCCTGACGCGGATTATTCAGATAGTTAATGACTGTCAGTTCCTGGGAATGATCCAGCTTCAAGTCAGTCAGCTTATTGTCCTCACAGTTCAGACAGATCAGAGACTTTCCTCCTGTGAGGGATGACAGATTATTCCTTGCGCACTCCAGATTTACCAATGCTCCCTCTTCATCGATCAGTAATTCTTCCAGCTCATTATCATTGAGGTAGAGTTGCTGAAGTTCAGGAAGTTTACTTGCATCTATTTTTGTCAGCAGATTATTGCTGCAGTCCATATAGTTCAGTTTGATGTTCTGATCCAGGACCAGGGCTGACAGCTGATTCCCACAACATAGAAGTTTTGTCAGCTCCGGATTCTGGCTAAGATCCAGAGAATCCAGTTCATCCCCGCAGCAGGATAATTCTTTAAGCAGAGTATTCCGGCTTATATCCAGCACCTTCAGGGCCATACCGTCGCAATAGAGTTTCTCCAGCTTTGGATTCCCTGTGACGTTTAGTTCAGAAAGATTATTGTTGTAGCAAAGCAGTTCCTGCAGATTCTCCATCTTAGAGATATCGATGGCGTCCAGAAGATTGTTCTCACAGGAGAGGCTTGTCAGTTTATTTCCCGGGATATTCAATGCATGCAGTTTATTTCCCGCCACTTTTATCTGCTTCGGATTCCCACTGTCTGCAAGTTTTAACTCTTCCAGGGAACATTTCAATTCAATAGTCTCCAGTTCGGGATTGCCGGACAGATCCAGTGTCTTTAATTTTTTACTATTAAGAATGAGATTCTTAAGATTATCACACTCGGACAGATTTATTTCATTTATATAGCCTTTGACCTTCAGAGATTCCAGATCCTCATTACCACTCAGCTGCAGCTCTTTTATCTTTCCGGACAGATTCACATCTTCCAGTTCAGACAAACCGGACAGGTCCAGCCTTTCAAGGGGGGCATAGAGATAGAGGGTCTCCAGGTTGCTGTTCTTGCTGAGATCTATGTCTGTCAATTTGCAGGATGTCAAAACCAGTTTTTTCAATTTCGGGTTGCCGGACAGATCCAGTGTTTTCACCCGCACAGAAGAAGAACCCTCCGTGTCTTCCTTCCAGTGTTCCTCGTCGAAAGAGAAACTCTCCAGGTTGATAAAATGTTCAATACCACGGAAGTCCTCTCCCTTAAAATCCCCGTCAAAGGTAAAGGAAGTGACCTTTTCAATCTCTTTGAGGGACAATACCCCGTCCTTGTCTGTATCCAGTTCATCAGCTATATATGCCCTGAAATATTTGCCGGGGAAAGTGTCCTCCCCAATCTTCACGCTGGTCATTCTGCCTCTCCTTGCAGCCACATGCTCCGGAAGGCTTCCCATAGCCATACTTACTGCAAGAACAGTGAGGGATGTTACCAGAAATCTCCCCAGTCTTTTATCTAATCTCATGCCATTACCCCGATATCATTTTCTTCTTACTTACCGATAGTTAACCTACTCTACTATTATACACAAATACTCAAAAAAAGAAATAAAAAGATACTTGACGGAACAACTTCCCTGCAGGAAAATAGAATTAACACCATGACTGATCGATCATGGCTCTCAATGATTTGAAAATGGAAAGAAAGGAAGCAAATAAGATGAAGATCGTTTTTTTAGATGCAGCCACCATAGGATCAGATATCGACCTGTCAGGATTTGAACAGCTGGGGGAATTCATCACCTACCCCTCCTCCACCCCCGAAGAAACCGTGGAGAGGACCAGGGATGCCGATGTGGTTCTCACCAACAAGGTTGTGATCAATGAGTACAGTGTAGGGCAGGCAGAAAAGCTGAAGTTCGTCTGCGAAACAGCCACCGGTACCAATAATCTGGACCTGGATTATCTGGAGAAACGGGGGATCGGCTGGTGTAATGCTGCAGGTTATTCCACAGAAGCAGTGGCCCAGCACACCTTTTCCCTCCTCTTCTATGTCATGGAGCATATGAGATATTTCGATGATTACGTAAAATCCGGGGAATACGCTTCTTCCGGTAATTTTACCAATGTTCAAAAGCCTTATTTTGAAATCTCAGGGAAGACCTGGGGCATCATCGGATTAGGTACCATCGGAAGGAGGGTGGCTCAGATTGCTCAGGCTTTCGGAGCAAATGTGATCTATGCCTCCGCCTCCAACCGTCCTCCTCAGGAAGGGTATAATCAGGTATCCTTGGAGGAGCTCTACCGCCGGTCAGACATCATATCTGTTCATGCCCCTCTTAACAAGCATACGGAGCATCTCATCGATGCAGCTGCTTTTGATCAGATGAAGGATACTGCCATCTTCCTGAATCTGGGACGTGGTCCTATCATCGTGGAAAAGGACCTGAGAGAAGCCCTGGACCAAAACAAGATCATGGCAGCAGGCCTTGATGTATTGGATGTGGAACCCATGGTTGACGACAGCCCTCTGGCAGACTATAAGGACAGTGATCGTCTGATCATCACCCCGCATATAGCATGGGCCAGCAAGGAAGCCCGGGTCCGCCTGATGGATATGATCCTGACACAATTGAAAGAATGGATAAAAAAATAAAAGATAAATTTAGCAGGGGGTCAGACCCCATTACATGTTTGTAATGGGGTCTGACCCCCTGCTTTGCTTCATTCGCATACAAAGACCGGTGCGGTCCTCTCATTTTCGTGGGCTACGATGATATTCTCCTCGCAGGCCATCCTCATGAGAAAACCGGAAAATACGCCATTATAGACATAGAGTCCCGGCATGTTGATGTAGGGATGCCAATTGCCGTCACCCCAGGCAAAATCAATATTTTCTGTCATATATTGCTCACAATACTGCTGACAGATATAACCTTTGCCATAGAGGTCCCGGCAGATCTCTTCCCATTTCTCCTGATCATATTCCCTGCCCGAGGCATAGATTCCCTTGGAAGCATAGGCATCCATCGGTTTGAGAATATAGGAATCTTTTTCGGCTGTCACCTCATCCAGGCTGATGTATTCGGGGGCAAATTCCACGGTTTTTGGTACATGCTTCTCCACAAACTGCCACTCTTCTTCCGTAAGGAATTTCCTGGAGCGAGGATGATGAAGGACATAGAAGAGCCATTTGGTATGAATGAGCTGGGTTTCAAATGCCCCTGCAAGAAAAACATCATCATTACGAACGGCATCCAGAAAAGCCGTCACTTCATCATAGTGGTCCATGATATCTGCAGTAACCGCTCTACGGTATATGGCATCAATCTTATGCCCGGCAGGGGAATACAGGGCATGGTCTTTATATACCAGATTACGGATGTCACAGATCTCACAGAGAATTCCTGCCTCCTGGAAGTGTCTTGCATACTCTTCGAATTCCCTGAGAGTGGCATTTTCCAGGAAATCTACCAGGGCTACATTTGGATTGTCCTTCTTTTTGGGGTAGGTATCATATAATCCCATAAAGGTTTGAACCCAACTGTCAAATAGTTCAAAATGCCTTAACTTATATTTTCGGATGATCTCCTGGTGAGCCGGATTATTGATCAGTTCTTTTCGCAATTCCAGGTCACGGATCATAGCTGCTGTTCCATCCGTATTAATCTCACAAAAACGGAAATCATCGGTATCTTCATGGTAAAAAAGATCAAAACGGGCGATCGGAAGAAATCCGTCATAAGGAGCCGGAAGCAAAATCAGCTCCTCCAATTCCTTGTTGAAAGGGAACAGCTTTCTGAAATCCTCATGTTCCCGGTACTCCCGGATCACCTTCCCGAAGATCTGATAAGTAAAAGAAGCGATCCGGCGAAATCTCCCGATGGTCTCTTCGTCAAATATTTTCGGAATGTGAACGGTCTTATCCACCGTCCCGTTCCAGTATAGCTGGGAATGCTCCATGCGGTCTCTTATTGCCAGAGCTCCCTTTCGGTTTTCCTCCATATGAGAGTTGATGTGGTCTTTATAGGAATTATAGATTTCATCCCGTAAACTCATAAACTCATTCCTTTCTATCTATCTTTTTAGCCTGTGATGGCTTTGGTCTTCCATTTTCCTCTTCTGTATAAAATCAGAGTCAGAAGGGCACCGATCACCCAGGTAATCATGAGAGATACTCCCATCATGTAGAAATTGCCCTGGGGTTTATCCGGAGTTTTTGTCATCCACACCAGCAGATAAGCCAGAGGGACACGCATAATTACGGAGTTAAAGAGTGAGATCCACATGGGAGTCATGGTATCCCCCGCTCCTCTCATGACGCCGGACAGACATTGGGTGACTTCCATGGCCACATATCCCACCAGAAGAATACGCATCACATTGTAACTGATGGTGATAAGTTCATCCGTGGAAGTAAAGATTGCCATGAGATGTCTGCCGAAAAGCAGGATCAGAAGAGATAAAACAGTACTGATCCCCATGGCAGCCAGGGTTGTATTACGGGTTCCGGTGGTAACCCGGTCCATCCGGTTTGCACCGATATTCTGGCCTGCAAATGTCGTCATGGCAGTACCGAAAGAGAAGGCCGGCAGCATGACAAATCCATCCACTCTCATCACGATCACGTTAGCCGCGATGCAGGTCTCTCCAAAGGAGTTGGTCAGGGACTGAACCACTACCATGGAAAGGGAGATGATGGCCTGGGTGATTCCGGCCGGGAGCCCAAGCCGGATTAATTTTCCGGAATATTTGGTCTCCGGTTTCACATATTTCCATTTCAGATCAAAAAGATCTTTCATCCGCATCAGTTTCCATATGGTAAGAAAAGCAGAGATAAACTGGGCGATAATGGTGGCCAGTGCCACGCCGGATACTCCCATATTAAAATAAGCCACAAAAACCAGATCCAATACGATATTTATAATAGTGGCCACAATCAGATATAACAAGGCAGATATGGAGTCTCCCAATCCTCGCAGTACGCCACCCAGGATGTTATAATATCCCGTGCCCGCAAAGCCCAGAAAGAGGATGGTCAGATAGGAGGTGCACCAGTCGATGATGGAAGCCGGCGTCCCCAGCAAGGACAGAAGGGGTCTTGCCAGCAATGGCCCGATGATCATGATAATGATAGAAGCAATTCCCGTCAGGGAGATGCAGCTTCCGATGGAGCTGGACAGCTCCTCTCTCATCCTGGCACCATAATACTGGGAGACCATGACGGAAGCGCCCACGGAAATACCGATAAACAACACCAGCATCAGATTCAGAATCGGCGCAGCGCTTCCGACTGCTGCCAATGCATTATCTCCTACGTAACGGCCAACAATGATGGCGTCGGCCGTATTGTACATCTGCTGGGCAAAATTACCGATCAGCATGGGAAGTGTAAAAGTCAGGACCTGCTTTACGGGATTACCCACTGTCATGTCCACAGGTGAAAACAGTTTCTTTATAAAATCATTCATAGTTATCTATTCCTCAACTTTTCTGGTCAGTTCTTCGTAAATCTTGCTTAGATTTCCCGATTGCATCTTAAGAGTCGCAACGATGATAGGCAATGAAGCCGATACATCATTGGTCTCATTGAGAGTGCGGACCTGTTCCGCAAGAGAATTCAGATTTTTGGCAATGACATCGATTCTGTCGATAGTTTCTCTGTTCATTCTAATCCTCCTGTATTTTAAGTGTTAGTGAAAGGCTGCCATCTGGCAGCCCCACATTTTTTATTATTCTCATTATAAATATTATTTAGCCGAACTGTTTCTGACAGGAAGCAGGTATTTCTCCTCGTATTCCCTGAAGATATTCAGATATTCCTCACCGGAAATCTCATTGGAATGTCCATGCATCTCGTCAAACGCTCTGTCGGCTTCCATTCTTTTGATAATATGGAGAGAAACGTTGGCAGCATGAGCTCCGATACGGTCGAAGCAGTTACCCAGGTCAAAGAAGACTGCGCCGCTTATGGCATTACAGATTCCTTCCTGAAGTCTTATGATATGATGATCTTTCATGATGTCTTTCATATGACCGATCATCTCGGATAAAGGCTCCACCCGGATGGCACTCATACGGTCTCTATCCCGGTATGCACTGAAGAGCCTCTCCAAAGATTCCTCGGTAGCTTTGATCAGGAGCTTTAACTCCCGGTTACCCACCTCAGAAAAACCAATCTTCTCCGCTGCCATATCCCTGGTTTCAAAGGCGATATTCATGCAATAATCTCCGATCCTCTCCAGGTCGCCGATGGAATTAAGGATCTCAGAAATCATAAACTTCTTGTCATCCGAGAGGGCAGACCGGTCAATCCGGATGATATAGGAAGTCAGTGCAGTCTCACAGCGGTCTACAAAACGCTCATTTTTTTCCATGACTGCGAACTTTTCTTCCTCGAATTTATCAATAAATGACATGGCGATACTGAAGTTCTCTTCAATATGCTCAATCATCTGACCCATCAGATTCCGGCACTGATCCAAAGCGATAACCGGTGTCTGCAACAGACGATCATCCAGTTTCATAAACTCTTTTTCTTCCTCGTCCTCGGGGTCTGACCCCAGGATGCGCCCTGTCAGATCTGCCATCTTTCCGGAGAAAGGAAGCAGGATCAGACTGGTCACGAGGTTGAATCCCAGATGGATATTCGCGATATCGCCTCTGTTGACTGCCTTGGCGAAAAACGGAATACCTACGGTATAATAGATTGCATAGATCACAACAAAGAAGATCACCGCACCAAATATATTAAAGAGAAGGTAGCTTAAGGAAACCCTCTTTGCCTTCTTATTCGCGCCGATGGCACCCAGAATAATGGTCATGCACTTTCCGAGGTTCTGTCCTATGATAATAGGGACTGCTGTGGCATAGGTGACAGCTCCGGTAGCCGATAAGGCCTGAAGGATACCGACAGAAGCGCTGGAGCTCTGTATGATGGCAGTGATGAGAAGGCCTGCTCCGATTCCCAGCAGAGGATTCTCGAAGGACAGGAAAATCTTCTGGAAGGCAGGAGATTCTTTTAAAGGAGCAAACACAGACTCCATCATGGTCATACCATAGAAAAGAACTCCAAGGCCGATCAGGATACCGGCCACATCTTTCAGTTTCTTCTTTTTGGAGAAGAGAATAATGAAAGCACCCACACCCACTAACATAGGGGCAAAGGAGGAAGGTTTCAGAAGCCGAAGTACCAGGTTGCCCGATCCGATGTCACCAAGTCTCAGGATCTGGGCTGTAGCTGTGGAACCCACGTTGGAACCGAAAACCACGGGGATAGCCTGCCCCAGTTTCATGATACCGGCATTAACAAAACCGATCAGCATGATGGTGGTTGCAGCCGAGCTCTGGATGATTGCGGTTACGGCGGTACCAAGACCCCATCCCTTTATCTCTCCGACTCCCTTCTTCTTACTGGTAGTCAATGTTTCCAGAATCTTCTCCAGGCTGCCGCCGGCCAGTGTCTCCAGGGATGATCCCATGAGGCTCATACCAAAGAGAAAGAGACCAACACCGCCGAAAAGCTGTAAGATCGATATAATATCCATAAAATTCCCCCTTGCTGTTACATATGTCTCTACATTAGTTTGTTATGCAGATTCTTATAACGTTTTCTCTCTAATTCTTTTAATAGTACTGTGATCTCGCCATATGGATCGTAATCCGGATCACAGCCGATGGATATCAGGCTTTTGTCAAATTGACGGATCAGTTTGGCGTAATGACTCTCCGTCTTTCGGTAGACTTTTCGAAAGCTTTTGTTTGCCATGATCCCTTTATATATCCTGGGATAGTGCTTCTTCGCATAATAAAGATAGTGAAGGATGTAGTATTTAAACTCTGCATAAGCCTGCTTTCCATTTAATCCGATATTGACATAAGTGTCCCATACATCGGATTCCAGATCGTACCTTTTATAGTACTTATACAGGGCCACATTATCATTCATTCCCCAATGGTAGGCGCAGAACTCATCCATCAGTCCGTATATACCATCTCTGTTGGCGGTCAGATTCGGATCCGCCTTGCTGATGTAGACCGGATAGCGGAATGTACGGCAGCGCCTGGGTATGGAATTGGCCATTTTTTTCGATCGGAACACCTTGGTAAACTTTACTCTTACCTTCTTCTTGTTTCCTACGTAGATATTATTCTCATAAAATGACCTGACATTGTTCCAGGTATAGACATGACATTGTTCATGAACAGCAACATCAATGGTATCAATGATTCGCTGATCCGGAATAAACCAACGCATGTAATCACTGTACTTATTGGTTTTCTTCAAGAGATAAGCGCCGTTTTTGTCATATTTGTTGAGAAGTCTCATGACATTTTTCCGTGTGACACGGGCATTCACTCCCGGTACTCCGGAGGCGTAAGCGGACGTACATGGAGTCATGACAAGAAGACATATCATCAGAATATAGGCAAGTATTCTTTTCCAGATATTATGTCTCATAGACATCCCCCCCTTTACACCGAAGTTCCAACGGAATCATTCAGCACATGGATCTGGCAGGACCGCATGGTCTCCAGTGCTGCCAGATGCTTGTCCGGTGTAACTCCTGCACAGCAGGCTGCATCCACGGAGATCCTGGCTTCCGGTACGGAAGCTTTTAACAGCAATGCGTTGGATACGACACAGATATCTGTACACAAGCCTGTCAATTCCAGTTCAATCTCTTCTCTTTCGGAGAGATCTTTTATATATTCAGCCAGGGCTATGGACCCAAAGGTAGGCTTCTCAAATATTTTTGCACCATTGAGTAATGCCATGATGTCCGGACGGATCTGCCAGCCTTCTGTTCCTTTGATACAGTGTTTTACCGGCAGGTTCTGACCTTCCTGGGTCTCCATATAGTTTTCTCCATGGGTATCCATGGTGGCGATAACATCTTCCGTGGGATAGGACCGGATCTTCTCCTTCACATTCTCCACGATGGCTTCTGCTTCTTTGGTTCCCAGAGCCATATCGATGAAATCATTCTGCATATCTATGACCACCAATATTTTTCTCATCTTTCA
>CAMNGO010000023.1 GCA_946538445.1 uncultured Lachnospiraceae bacterium | reverse complement strand
GGACGGGGAAGGATTCCGTTATCTGGCCGATGCAGGTGCCGATTTTATAAAGATCGGTATCGGTGGCGGTTCCATCTGTATCACCAGAGAAACCAAAGGTATCGGTCGTGGCCAGGCTACCGCAGTGATCGACGTGGCTGCAGAGAGAGATAAGTACTTCGAAGAGACCGGAATCTATATTCCTATCTGTGCGGACGGTGGTATCGTGCATGATTACCATATCACTCTTGCTCTGGCTATGGGATCTGATTTCTGCATGCTGGGAAGATATTTCTCAAGATTTGACGAGTCCCCAACCAGCAAAGTGCTGATCAACGGCAATTACATGAAAGAGTACTGGGGCGAAGGCAGTGCCCGTGCCAGAAACTGGCAGCGCTATGATCTGGGCGGTGCAAAGAAGATGAGCTTTGAGGAAGGTGTGGATTCCTACGTACCTTATGCAGGAGCATTGGCTGACGGTATCTCCACCACCTTATCCAAGATCCGCCATACCATGTGCAACTGTGGTGCCTTAACCCTCCAGGAACTGCGTGATAAGGCCAAGATTACCCTGGTTTCATCCGTCTCTATCGTAGAGGGCGGAGCTCATGATGTTGTATTGAAAGATTCCACAAATATCTAGAAACAGATACATTTATGTAGAAACATAACAAAAGGCTGAGATTGTTACTCCATGAAATAACAATCCCAGCCTTTTTTATTGCAGGATTAATTTATAAACTCTTTCAGCTTTTCAGCTGTCTCGCAGAATCTGGCATACTCTTCTTCCGACCATCGCTCTTCCAGCCGGCGTTCCACTCCATTGACACCGACGATGGAAGGAACACTTAGAGATACTCCTTCAATCCCGTATTCCCCGTGGAAGGGAGAGGATACCGTAGAGATGGTCAGACGCTGGTTCAGCACGGCATCAGCCAGGAAACAGACGCAGGTGGCGATCCCATAGTGGGTTTTTCCCTTTGCCCGGATGATCTCAGCTCCCTGCTGACGGACTTTTTGCTTTATCTGGTTTCGGATCTCATCATCCCAGCGGATATGCATATTCTCGCAATATTCATCCATGGGAACACCCGCTATGGACAGTCGGCTCCAGATGGGAACCTGGCCGTCACCGTGCTCCCCTACGACATTACATTTTACCACTTCCGTATTCAGACGGACATAATCTGCGATATATCTGGTCATACGGGAAGTATCCAGGATATTTCCCGTTCCGAAAACCTGACCTCTTTCCATCCCAAGCCACTGAGCACATTTGTAGGTGAGAATATCCACAGGATTGGAAACCACAAGGATGGTGGCACTGCGGTTCAGGTGGGGGAGCATCTTGTCGACGATATCCCCCATGATTCTTTTATTATCTTCGATCAGGTTCAGTCTGGTCTCACCAACCCGGCGGTTCCTGCCCGCTGTGATGATGACCAGGTCACTGTCGTTACAATCCTCGTATGTTCCGCAATAAACATTGGCGATACCCATATATGGAATTCCGTGCTGGATATCCAGGGCTTCCCCTTTGGCCCGCTCTTCATTGATATCGATCAGGGCAATCTCCCTTGCCAGATTCCGGATGGTCAGAGCGTAAGCGATGGAGGCACCTACATTACCGACACCGATGATAGTTACTTTTCGTTTGTTGAATTTCATCTGCAGATTCATAATATCTCCTTTGATAACGGAAAAATCCGTTTGTGATCGTCTGTGAAATAAAAGAGGCAAACCTCTTAACGAGTATACCATAGATTGGCTCATGATGAAATGGATTTGTGGGATTCTGTCTTGTGACAGCTGGCAAAATATGCTATGATAGAACGCAAATAATGTTTTTTGGCTGGTTGTCCATCCAAAACACAGGAGGAATATAATGGAAGAAAAAGAAAAAGTATCAAAGAATTTTATAGAAATGGCGATTGAAAAAGACATTTCAGAAGGGGTTTACGATCATGTCATGACCCGTTTCCCGCCGGAGCCCAACGGGTATCTTCACATCGGACACGCCAAGTCCATTTTATTGAATTACGGACTGGCCCAGAAATATAACGGGAAGTTTAATCTGAGATTTGATGATACCAACCCCACCAAGGAGAAGACGGAGTTCGTGCATTCCATCATAGAGGATGTTCAGTGGCTGGGCGCAGACTATGAAGACCGTCTCTTCTTCGCATCCAACTATTTTCAGCAGATGTATGAAGCAGCTGTCACCCTCATCAAAAAGGGGAAGGCTTATGTCTGTGATCTGACTCCCGAGCAGATCCGTGAATATCGCGGTACTCT
The DNA here is from genome assembly GCA_946538445.1 of uncultured Lachnospiraceae bacterium. Taxonomy (GTDB): domain Bacteria; phylum Bacillota; class Clostridia; order Lachnospirales; family Lachnospiraceae; genus Anaerobutyricum. The sequence continues at coordinate 15,705 of CAMNGO010000023.1, read as the reverse complement.
GACCGAACCCGGGAAAGAAAGCCCCTACCGGAACCGGTCTGTGGAGGAGAACCTGGCTTTATTTGAGGATATGAAAAACGGGAAATATAAAGACGGGGAGAAGGTTCTCCGGGCCAAGATCGATATGGCCTCCGGCAACATCAATATGAGAGATCCGATCCTTTACCGTGTGGCTCATATGCATCACCATAACACAGGAGATGACTGGTGCATCTATCCCATGTATGATTTCGCCCACCCCATTGAGGATGCCATCGAAGGCGTGACCCATTCCATCTGTACTTTGGAATTTGAAGATCACAGGCCTTTGTATGACTGGGTTGTCCACGAGGTGGGATTCGAACAGCCGCCGCGGCAGATCGAGTTTGCCAAAATGTATCTTACCAATGTGATCACCGGTAAGAGATATATCAAGAAACTGGTGGAAGACGGTATCGTGGACGGCTGGGATGACCCGCGTCTGGTCTCCATAGCAGCCCTCCGCCGCCGTGGCTTTACCCCGGCAGCCCTGAAACAGTTCATCGAGCTGGCCGGTGTTTCCAAAGCCCAGAGCTCCGTGGATTATGCCATGCTTGAGTTCTGTATCCGCGATGACCTGAAATTAAAGAATTCCCGTATGATGGCAGTTCTGGATCCGGTCAAGGTGACCATCACCAATTATCCGGAAGGCCAGATCGAGTACCTGGATGTGGAGAATAACAAAGAAAATGAAGAGCTCGGCATGAGGAAGATTCCTTTCGGCAGGGAGATCTACATCGAGAGAGATGATTTCAAGATCAATCCTCCAAAGAAATATTTCCGTCTCTATCCCGGAAACGAAGTGCGGCTCATGAATGCTTATTTTGTAACCTGTACGGATTATAAGACAGATGAAGACGGCAATGTGACGGAGATCTTCTGTACTTACGATCCGGAGACAAGAAGCGGAAGCGGCTTTACCGGTCGTAAAGTGAAGGGAACCATTCATTGGGTGTGTGCATCGGAATGTGTGGATGCTCAGGTCCGCCTTTACGAGAACATCGTTGATGAAGAGAAGGGAGTCTATAATGAAGACGGAAGTCTGAACCTGAATCCCAATTCCCTGACTGTTCTCGACCATTGCAAACTGGAGATAAATCTGAAAGACTCCAAAGCCTATGACAGCTTCCAGTTTGTTCGTCAAGGTTATTTCTGCTGTGATTCCAAAGACAGCAAGGAGGATGCCCTGGTATTCAACCGGATCGTATCCCTGAAGAGTTCCTACAAACCCAAATAAAACCGGATGATACGAATCAGCCTTCTTGCCACATAGAAAGCTGATTCGTTTTCTCATTTAATAATTAAGAAGAAATGCACATAAATATTCAAAAATTCATTGATTATACACAGAAAATGAGATAAGATAGGGAACAGATTGAGGGAAAGGAAGTAGAAATATGTCTTATAAGATTGGCGTGATCCGAGGCGACGGAATCGGTCCGGAGATCGTGGCAGAAGCATTGAAGGTTTTAGAAAAAATCGCACAAAAATACGGGCAAGAGTTTGATTACACAGAGATCCTTCTGGGGGGAGCTTCCATTGATGTATATGGGGAGCCTCTGACCGAAGAATCTTTAGCCACTGCCAAGAAGATGGATGCCGTACTGATGGGATCCATCGGCGGTGATACTACCACAAATCCATGGTATCAGCTCCCGGCACACCTGAGACCGGAAGCGGGACTCTTAAAGATTCGAAAAGGCTTGAATCTCTTCGCGAATCTCCGTCCTGCCTACCTTTATGAAGAGCTGAAGGATGCCTGTCCTCTTAGAAGTGATATCATCGGGGAGGGCTTTGACTTTGTGGTTATGCGCGAGCTGACATCCGGTTTGTATTTCGGTGAGAGATATACCCGGGAGATTGACGGCCTTATGACCGCAGTAGATACTTTGAAATACGATGAAAATGAGATCCGCAGGATTGCCATCCGAGGCTTTGATATCGCCATGAAACGCCGTAAAAAGGTGACCAGTGTAGACAAAGCCAACGTGCTGGATTCCTCCCGCTTATGGAGAAAAGTGGTGTCAGAAGTTGCCAGGGATTACCCGGAAGTGGAACTGGAAAATATGCTGGTGGACAATGCAGCCATGCAGCTGGTGAAAGATCCCGGACAGTTTGATGTGATCCTTACCGAGAACATGTTCGGAGATATTCTTTCGGACGAGGCAAGTATGGTAACCGGATCCATCGGTATGCTTTCCTCGGCAAGTCTCAATGATTCTGCTTTCGGTCTGTATGAACCCAGTCACGGTTCCGCACCGGACATCGCAGGAAAGGGCATTGCCAACCCCATCGCAACCATCTTATCTGCCGCTATGATGCTTCGCTATTCCCTGGATATGGGAGAAGCAGCAGATGATATCGAAGCCGCTGTGAAGCAGGTGCTGAAAGAGGGTTACCGTACCGTGGATATCATGTCCGAGGGCATGACCCAGGTAGGTACCGTGGAGATGGGTGACCTGATCACAGACAGAATCTGAACATTCATCTCATAATAGATTGAATTTACTTATAATCGTTTAATTATTAACAGTTTAAAATCAACGGAGGGATAGAATATCATGAAAAGTGATGTGGTTAAGAAGGGAATGCAGGCTGCACCGTCCCGTTCCTTATTTAATGCATTAGGGTATACAAAAGAAGAGATGGAAAAGCCATTGGTAGGAATCGTATGTTCCTACAATGAGATCGTTCCTGGTCATATGAATCTGGACAAGATCACGGAAGCTGTAAAGCTGGGCGTGGCCATGGCCGGTGGTACCCCCATCGTCTTTCCTGCCATCGCAGTATGTGACGGTATTGCCATGGGACATATCGGTATGAAATATTCTCTGGTAACCCGTGAACTCATTGCGGATTCCACAGAGTGTATGGCCAAGGCTCATCAGTTTGATGCTCTGGTCATGATCCCTAACTGTGACAAAAATGTCCCCGGTCTTCTTATGGCTGCAGCAAGGATCAATGTTCCTACTGTGTTTGTCAGTGGAGGTCCTATGCTGGCCGGTCATGTGGACGGCTGCAAGAGAAGTCTTTCTTCTATGTTTGAAGCGGTAGGTTCTTACGAAGCAGGCCTTATGTCAGAGGAGAAGGTAAATGAATATGTGGAAAACGTATGTCCGACCTGTGGTTCCTGCTCCGGTATGTATACCGCCAATTCCATGAACTGTATGACAGAAGCAATCGGTATGGGACTTCGTGGAAATGGTACCATCCCGGCAGTATATTCCGACCGTATCCGTCTTGCCAAACATGCCGGTATGCAGGTTATGGAAATGTACAGAAGAAACATCCGTCCCAGCGATATCATGACCAAGGAAGCTTTCCTCAACTGTCTGACCGTTGATATGGCTCTTGGCTGTTCCACCAACACCATGCTGCACCTTCCGGCCATCGCTCATGAGGCAGGTGTGGAGCTGAATATGGAGATCGCCAATGAGATCAGCAAGAAGACACCGAATCTCTGTCATCTTGCCCCTGCAGGTCCAACCTACATGGAAGACCTCAATGAAGCCGGCGGCGTATATGCCGTCATGAATGAACTGAGCAAAAAAGGCCTGCTGAACGAGGACCTGATCACGGTTACCGGAAAGACAGTAGGCGAGAACATAAAAGACGCTGTCAATCTCAATCCTGAGGTGATCCGTCCTATCGATAATCCATATCTGGCTTCCGGCGGAATCGCTGTCCTGAAGGGTAACCTTGCTCCTGACACCGGTATCGTAAAACAGTCTGCAGTCGTTCCTGAGATGATGGTTCATGAAGGACCTGCCCGCGTTTTTGATTGCGAAGAAGATGCCATCGAGGCCATCAAAGGTGGAAAGATCGTGGCAGGTGATGTGGTTGTCATCCGTTATGAGGGCCCCAAAGGCGGTCCCGGCATGCGTGAGATGCTGAATCCGACTTCCGCCATCGCCGGTATGGGTCTTGGATCCTCCGTGGCATTGATCACAGATGGACGTTTTTCCGGCGCATCCCGCGGAGCCTCCATCGGACACGTGTCCCCTGAAGCAGCAGTGGGCGGCCCCATCGCTCTGATCGAAGAGGGAGATATCATCAAGATTGACATCCCGAACAACAAGCTGGATGTGGACATCTCCGAGGAAGAGATGGAAGCAAGAAGGGCCAAATGGCAGCCAAGAGAACCGAGGGTTAAGGAAGGATATCTCCTTCGTTATGCCGCCCTGGTAACCTCCGGAAACAGGGGAGCAGTTCTCGATCTTAATCAGATCAAATCATTTTAAAGGGGAGTTAACATGAAACAGATTTTAAGCGGTTCAGAAATCGTGATCGAATGTTTAAAAGAACAGGGAGTAGATACCATCTTCGGATATCCGGGTGGAACGATCCTTAATATATATGACGCATTGTACAAACACAGCGACGAGATCAGACATATCCTGACTTCCCATGAGCAGGGTGCTGCCCATGCGGCTGATGGCTATGCCAGGGCTACAGGTAAAGTGGGTGTCTGTTTTGCGACATCCGGACCCGGAGCTACCAATCTGGTGACAGGTATCGCCACAGCTCATATGGATTCCATTCCCATCATCGCCATCACCTGCAACGTGGGTGTCAGCCTGCTGGGTAAGGATTCTTTCCAGGAGATCGATATCAAGGGTGTTACCATGCCCATCACAAAACATAACTTTATCGTGAAAGATATCGATAATCTGGCAGATACCATCCGCCATGCCTTCCGCATCGCGCAGACCGGAAGAAAAGGCCCTGTCCTGGTTGATATCACCAAGGATGTCACGGCTGCGACAGCTTATTATGAGAGCAAGGAACCTGCCAAGATCTATCCCATCAGTGAGACCATTCAGGAAAGCAAGATAAAAGAGGCCCTGGACGCTATCGATGCTGCGGAGAAACCATTTGTTCTGCTTGGCGGTGGCTGTACTCTTGCAAATGCTTCCCAGGAAGTCAGAGAATTCGTAGGACTTCTCGATGCTCCGGTATGCGATACCCTCATGGGAAAAGGTGTTTATCCGGGCAATGCCGATAACTATACCGGTATGCTGGGAATGCATGGCACAAAAACGTCCAATTACGGCGTATCCGAATGTGATCTTCTGGTAGCCATCGGCTGCCGCTTCAGTGACCGTGTCTACGGCAATGCAGACACATTTGCCAGCAATGCCAAGATCATCCAGATCGATATCGATTCCGCGGAAATGAATAAAAACATCATGATCGATATCGGCATCATCGGCGACGTGAAAGCGGTTCTGACCATGATGAACAAGAGATTAAAACAGCAGTCCCACAAGGATTGGCTTGATCATATCAAAGAATTAAAGCAGAAATACCCCCTGACCTACCACCAGGATAAACTGGCAGGTCCGGCCATCGTGGAAAAGATTGACGAACTTACCGGTGGGGAAGCGGTCATCTGTACGGAAGTAGGCCAGCATCAGATGTGGGCTGCCCAGTTCTATCATTATCCGGAGCCCAGAAGACTCCTTACTTCCGGAGGACTGGGTACCATGGGATATGGCCTGGGTGCATCTCTGGGTGCAAAAGTAGGATGTCCGGATAAAGTGGTGGTGAATATCGCCGGAGACGGATGCCTGCGTATGAATCTGCAGGAGATCGCTACAGCTACCAGATCTGAGATCCCCGTGATCGAAGTGGTGATCAACAATCATGTATTAGGTATGGTTCGCCAGTGGCAGACTCTTTTCTATGGGGAAAGATATTCACATACCACCCTCAGAGATAAGGTGGATTTTGTGAAAGTATCAGAAGCCATGGGAGGAAGAGGAAAAAGAGTCACCACCATCCAGGAGTTCGAAGAAGCATTCCGTGAAGCCATGGAGAGTAAGGATTTCTACCTCATTGACTGTATGATCGACAGCGATGAGAAGGTGTGGCCTATGGTTGCCCCCGGTGGATCAATCGCAGAAGCTTTCGCTGAGGAAGACCTCTAGAGCCCGGAGGAAGATAAGTATTATTAAAGGAGTTAACAAATCATGTTTCAATATAAATGTTTAAACCCCATAGCCAAGATAGGACTGGACCGTCTGCCGGACAGCTTCCATGAGGTGGAAGATATCCAGGAAGCCCAGGCAGTTCTGGTACGCAGTGCCAGCATGCATGATCTGCCCGACTTACCGAAACTGTGTGCCGTCGGCAGAGCCGGTGCCGGAACCAACAATATCCCTGTGGATGATTATGCCAAAAAGGGAATCGTGGTATTTAACGCCCCCGGTGCAAATGCCAACGCGGTTAAAGAACTGGTTCTTACAGGTATGCTGATGGCTTCCAGAGACCTGATCGGAGGAAATGAGTGGGTTATTGAAAACCAGGAAGATGAATTGATCACAAAACACATGGAAAAAGCCAAGAAGAAATTCGCCGGAACAGAGATCAAGGGAAAGAATCTCGGCGTGATCGGTCTTGGTGCCATCGGTGTTCTGGTTTCCAATGCTGCCTATGATCTTGGTATGGAAGTCTACGGTTATGACCCCTATCTTTCCGTTCAATCGGCACTTAGTCTCAACCGTAATGTACATCATGTGACCAAGGTGGAGGATATCTACGAAAAATGTGATTTTATCACAGTTCATGTACCGCTTCTGGATGGCACCAAGAACATGCTGGATGCAGACAGCTTTGCCATGATGAAAGACGGAGTGACTATCCTGAATTTTGCCAGAAACGGTCTGGTGGATGAGGATGCATTGAAGGACGCCATTGCTTCCGAGAAGGTGCATTGTTATGTCACAGATTTCCCAACCCCCAAGACAGCAGGTCAGGAGGGTGTGATCGCCTTCCCTCACCTGGGAGCTTCCACCGAGGAATCCGAGGACAACTGTGCCATCATGGTGGCAGATGAGATCTCCGATTATATGGAAAACGGTAACATCAATCATTCTGTAAACTATCCCAACATGGATATGGGAATTTGCCATACCCAGGGAAGAGTGGCAGTGATGTATAATAATATCCCCAACATGCTCACTCAGTTTACCGGCATATTTGCCAGGGAAAACGTGAATATTCATGAGATGAGCAATAAATCCAAAGGTGCGATCTCCTATGCGCTTTTTGACCTGGATTCCAGGATCACGGAGGAAACCGCTGAGAAGATAGCTGCCATCGATGGCGTACACAGAGTGAGAATCATAAAATAAATCCGGATAGGAGGAAGGAAACATGGATCAGAAATTAAAAGTCGGTATCCTGGGCGGTACGGGAATGGTAGGACAGAGATTTATCTCTCTCCTGGAGAATCATCCCTGGTATGAAGTAGTAGCGATCGCAGCCAGTGCACGCTCCGCCGGAAAGACTTATGAAGAAGCGGTAGGCGGAAGATGGAAGATGGACACCCCCATGCCGGAAGCTGTCAAGAAGCTGATCGTTATGAATGTAAATGAAGTGGAGAAGGTGGCAGAGAAAGTTGATTTTGTCTTTTCCGCTGTAGATATGAAAAAAGAAGAAATCCGCGAGATCGAGGATGCTTATGCCAAGACAGAAACCCCTGTGGTTTCCAACAACAGCGCTCACCGGTGGACACCGGATGTTCCCATGGTGGTACCGGAGATCAATCCGGAACATTTTGAGATCATTGAAGCTCAGAAAAAACGTCTTGGAACAACTCGTGGCTTTGTGGCCGTAAAACCCAACTGCTCCATCCAGGCTTACGCTCCGGCCCTTACCGCATGGAAAGAGTTCGAGCCCCTGGAAGTAGTAGCCACCACATACCAGGCCATCTCAGGTGCCGGTAAGACCTTCAAAGACTGGCCGGAGATGGTTGGAAATATTATCCCTTACATTGGCGGGGAAGAAGAGAAGTCCGAGCAGGAACCGCTGAAACTGTGGGGTAAGATTGTAGACGGACAGATCGTGAAAGCAGAATTGCCGGTCATCACCACCCAGTGTGTCCGTGTTCCGGTATTAAATGGTCATACTGCCGCTGTCTTTGTAAAGTTTGGCAAAAAGCCCACCAAAGAGCAGTTGATCGAAGCATTGGAAAACTTTAAAGGAGAACCTCAGGAACTGAATCTTCCGAGTGCTCCGAAGCAGTTTATCCAGTACCTTACGGAAGATAACAGACCACAGGTAACAGCCGATGTGGATTATGAGAGAGGAATGGGAGTATCTTTAGGACGACTCCGCGAAGATACCGTCTATGATTATAAATTCATCGGCCTGGCTCACAACACCGTCCGCGGTGCAGCAGGCGGGGCTGTTCTTTGTGCAGAGCTTCTGACAGCGAAAGGCTATATCAGCAAAAAATAAGGGAGGTTCTGATGGAAGACCTGATGACCAAGGGGGTAACCTTTGCCAGTATCATCAATAAGTATATCGAGAAATTCAGCAATGGAGCTTTGGACTTTCTGGTGAGGCTTATCATCGCCTGCCTGATCCTTCTCATCGGATTCCGGGTGATCAAGCATATTGTCCGCATATCAAAGACGGTATTTCAGAAATCCAAGATGGATCCTGCGCTGGAAAGTTTCCTCCTTTCCACTATCAATATCGGGCTCAAGGTCATCATTATCTTTGTGGCCATCACAGAGGTCGGTGTGGCTACCTCTTCCGTAATTGCCCTGCTGGGTTCTGCCGGCATCGCCGTAGGTCTGTCTCTGCAGGGATCTCTGGGCAACATTGCCGGAGGTGTTATCCTCCTGTTTATGAAGCCCTTTCAGATCGGGGACTATATACTGGAACATGCTTCCGGCTATGAAGGATTTGTGGAATCCATCGGTATCATGTACACCAAGTTAAGGACAAATGATAACAAGACCATCCATGTGCCTAACGGCAAATTATCTTCGGATTCCATCGTTAATGTATCCCACAAAGAATTCCGCCAGGAAGATATCACAGTGGGGATCGATTATGATGAGAGTATACAGAGGGTAAGGGAGGTCCTGCTTGCCATGATTGACGAGGAAGAGGCCGTGATACGCTACCAGCCCATAGAAGTCTTTGTCAATGACTTCAAGGACAGCTCCATCGAGATGAGGATCCGGTTCTGGGTCAAGACAGAAGATTACTGGAAATGTCGTTGGAGAACCCTGGAAAACATCAAAAATGTATTCGACAAAAATGGAATCACCATTCCATTTAACCAGCTGAATATTATAACACGTAAATAAAAAAGAGGTCACTACTGGACTAAAAAAGGGTGGTACCCTGTGCGCAGTTTCCTTCGAAAGTGGGAAAACACTTTCGAAGGAAGCCTACGCACAATCCACCCCTTAACTAGTCTTTGAGTGACCTCTTTTTTATTATAGACTTTCAAGCCACTGATCGTTAATGGCAATGACATTTTCCATGGCGGTCCGTCCGGGGGCGCCGATGGTATTTCTCTTCTCGATACATGTCTTTATGGAGATGGCATCATAGATATCATCTTCAAATACCGGGCTGATGGCCTTGTATTCTTCCAGTGTCATATCATCCAGAGAGATATTCTTGTCGATGCAGTATAATACCAGCTGCCCCACGATGGAGTGGGCATCCCGGAAGGGCACTCCATGATTCACCAGGTAATCCGCTGCATCTGTGGCATTGGTAAAGCCATTTTTTGCACTTTTTTCCATCACATCCTTATGGAATGTGATGGTTTTTAACATGCCGTGGAAGAGGGCCAGACAACCCTTTACGGTATCGTAAGCATCGAAGGTAAGTTCCTTATCCTCCTGCATGTCTTTATTGTATGCCAGGGGGATTCCTTTCATTGTCGTCAGAATGGAATTCAATGCGCCGTAGACTCGTCCTGTTTTACCCCGGACCAGCTCGGCGATATCCGGATTCTTCTTCTGAGGCATGATACTGCTGCCGGTACTGTAGGCATCATCGATCTCAATGAATTGATATTCATTGGAATTCCAGAGGATGATCTCCTCACAAAAACGGCTCAGGTGCATCATGATGATGGAGAGTGCGTTCAGTAATTCAATGACATAATCCCGGTCAGATACGGAATCCATACTGTTTAAGGTAGGTCCGTAGAAGCCCAGGAGAGAAGCAGTCATCTCGCGGTCCAAAGGATAGGTGGTTCCGGCCAGAGCACCGGATCCCAGAGGACAGTAGTTCATACGGTCATAGATATCATTTAGACGGCTGTAGTCCCTTTTGAACATCTCCATATAAGCACCGATGTGGTGGGCAAGGGTAAGAGGCTGGGCCTTCTGCAGGTGAGTAAAACCAGGCATTGCCGTATCGATGTGCTCCTTCATCAGGCCGTGGCAGGTCTTGATGAGATCCAGCAATTCGGAGCGGATGGAGATCAGTTCATCTCTGGTATACAGCTTCATATCCAGGGCAACCTGATCATTGCGGCTCCTTCCGGTGTGAAGTTTCTTACCTGCATCCCCGATCCTGTCGATGAGAGTAGCTTCCACAAAGCTATGGATATCTTCATATTTGTCAGAGATCTCCAGACTTCCGTTTTCTACGTCATGGAGGATACCCTGGATTCCTTCCAGGATCTCTTTCTCCTCCTGCTCCGTGAGTATTCCCACCTTTGCCAGCATCTTGACATGGGCCATACTTCCTTCCATATCCTGTCTGTAGAATTTTTTATCAAAGCTTATGGATGCATTAAAGTTATAGACAAGCTGGTCCGTCTCCTTTGTGAAACGGCCGCCCCATAGTTGTGCCATGTTTGTCTCCTTCTATGATCAGTTGTTCTTGTTCTGTACATTTAATAAATTCATGGCCCGAACCTTCAGCGGAAGTCCGAAGAGGGTGATGAAACCTTCCGCGTCATGGTGATCATACATATCACCGGTGGTGAAGGATGCCAGGGATTCATTGTATAAGGAATAAGGTGAAGTGGTTCCGGCCTTAATGATATTGCCTTTATACAGCTTGAAGTGAACCTCTCCGGTCACATACTTCTGTGTGGATTTCACGAAGGCCCGCAGTGCTTCACAGAGAGGTGTAAACCACTTTCCTTCATATGTTACCTGGGCGAGACGGTTGCCGATATCCTTCTTCATATCCATGGTGGCACGGTCCTGAGTGATCTCTTCCAGCTGCTTGTGAGCCTCCATAAGGATGGTTCCGCCGGGTGTCTCATAGATTCCTCTTGATTTCATTCCTACCACACGGTTCTCGACGATATCAACGATGCCGATACCATGCTTACCACCCAGAACATTCAGATTACGGATGATGTCTGAAACCTTCATCTCAACACCGTTCAGGGTTTTGGGAACTCCTTCTTCAAAAGTCATGGTAACATATTCAGGCTGATCCGGAGCATTCTGAGGAGTTACGGACATCATGAGGATGTGATCATAATTGGGCTCTTTGGAGGGATCTTCCAGTTCCTGGCCCTCATGGCTGACATGCCAGAGGTTACGGTCTCTGCTGTAACTGGAGTCAGTAGAGAAGGGCAGGTCGATACCGTGTGCCTTACAGAAATCGATTTCTGACTGGCGGGAGTCCATTTTCCAGTTGCTGTCACGCCAAGGAGCAATGATCTTGATATCCGGGGCCAGTGCCTTGATGGACAACTCAAAACGGATCTGGTCGTTTCCTTTACCTGTGGCGCCGTGACAGATGGCGACAGCACCTTCTTTTCTGGCAATCTCCACCAGTTTCTTGGCGATGCCGGGACGTGCCATAGAGGTGCCCAGGAGATATTTATTCTCATATACGGCACCTGCCTGTACACAAGGCATAATATAATTCTCACAGAAATCATCCACGATATCTTCTATATATAATTTGGAAGCACCGGAGTATCTGGCTCGTTCATCGAGTCCGTCCAGTTCTTCTCCCTGGCCGCAGTCCACGCAGCAGCAGATTACTTCATAATTATAAGTTTCGATCAGCCATGGGATGATGGCTGTGGTATCCAGTCCTCCGGAATAAGCCAGAACTACTTTTTCTTTACTCATATATATCCTCCTGATTATTTAATACTTGCTTTATATTCCTATATAGAATAGAATCTTTCTGACGATACCGCACGGGTTGGGCGGTAATGTCATCTGCAATCTAATATACGTCATAATCGCATAATATGCAAGAGTTTTTTATAAATATTTAAATAAATATGAATAATACCTTGCATAATATGCAAATATGTGTATAATTATAATTATTTAGTGAATATTTATTAATACAAGAAGGGAAGGATGATCATGATCAGAGTTGGTATTATTGGTTCCACCGGTTATGCCGGACAGGAATTGGTCCGCATATTATTAGGACATAAGGAGGCGGAGATCCGATGGTTCGGATCAAGGTCTTATGTTGATCACCCCTATGCTTCCGTATTTCAAAATATGTTCCAGCTGGTTCCGGATATCTGCAAGGGAGAAGATCTGGACAAGCTTTGCGAGGAAGTCGACGTGGTTTTCACCGCCACACCCCAGGGACTATGTGCTTCCCTTGTGAGTGAGGAAGTCCTGTCTAAGATTAAGGTAATTGATTTAAGCGCGGATTTCCGTATCAAGGATGTAAAGGTCTACGAGGACTGGTACGGGATAGAACATAAGAGCCCTCAGTTTATCCAGGAGGCAGTCTATGGCCTCTGTGAATTTAACAGAGATAAGATTAAAGAAGCCAGACTGGTTGCAAATCCGGGATGCTATCCTACCTGCTCCTTCCTTACCATTTACCCTATGGCCAAGGCAGGACTGATTGATATGAAGTCTGTGATCATCGATGCCAAGTCCGGTACTTCCGGTGCAGGCCGCGGTGCAAAGGTTGCGAATCTTTATTGTGAAGTCAATGAAAGCATCAAGGCATACGGTGTGGCCAGTCACAGGCACACTCCGGAGATCGAGGAACAGCTGACTTACGCTTCCGGGCAGGAGACCATCATTAATTTCACTCCTCACCTGGTTCCCATGAACCGTGGAATCCTGGTGACTGCCTATGCCAATCTGACAAAGGATGTAAGTGAAGAGGAAGTTCGTGCGCTCTATGAAAAGGCTTATGAGAAGGAAGAGTTCGTCCGTCTGCTGCCGGAAGGCATCTGTCCGGAGACCCGATGGGTGGAGGGCAGTAATTATGTGGATGTGAACTTTAAACTGGATCCGAGGACAAACCGCATCCTCATGATGGGTGCCATGGACAACCTGGTAAAAGGTGCAGCCGGACAGGCAGTGCAGAATATGAATCTCATGTTCGGTCTTCCCGAGAATACGGGACTTCTGATGCCACCGGTATTTCCATAGGAGACAGACAGTTGGGAAAGGACAGATAAGATGAAAATAGTAGAAGGTGGAGTGGAAGCTCCCATAGGATATAAAGCAGCAGGACTGCGTGCAGGAATCAAACCAAGTGCCACGAAGAAGGATATGGCAATGATCTGGTCGGAAACTCCGGCAGTCTGTGCCGGGACATTTACCAAAAACGTGGTGAAGGCGGCTCCTGTTTTCTGGGATAAAAAAATCGTCACAGAGGAGGAAACAGCACAGGCCATTGTGATCAACAGCGGTATCGCCAATGCCTGTACAGGCCAGGAAGGAATCGATAACTGCAGAAAAGAAGCGATTGCAGTCGGAAATTGTCTGGGCATCGAGCCGGAGAAAGTCCTGGTGGCTTCCACGGGGGTTATCGGAGCTCAGCTTGGCATGGATGTCATTCAGAAGGGAATCGAAGGTTTGTCTCAGATTCTTTCAGACAGTAAGGAAGCCGCTGATGATGCGGCCAATGCCATCCTGACCACAGACACACATAAAAAAGAGATCGCAGTAAGCGTTGAACTGGACGGAAAAACCGTCACTATCGGTGGCATGTGTAAAGGAGCCGGTATGATTCATCCAAATATGGGTACCATGCTTGCTTTTATCACCAGTGATGCCGCTGTGGAAAAGAACACGCTCCAGGAGATGCTGTTGGAAGGCGTTGAGGACAGCTTTAACATGGTATCCGTGGATGGGGATACCTCCACCAATGACAGCTGCCTGATCTTATGTAACGGCATGGCCGGCAACCGGCCTCTTAGCAAGCAAAGCCAGGGTTATGAAAGCTTTAAAGAAGCATTATTCTATGTTCTTGAGTACCTGGCCAAACAGATCGCCGGGGACGGAGAGGGCTGCACCCGCTTGTTTGAGGTCATCTGCCAGGGAGCTGCCAGCAAAGAAGATGCAAGAATCATCAGCAAATCGGTGGTCTGTTCTTCTCTGACCAAGGCAGCAGTCTTCGGAAAGGATGCCAACTGGGGAAGGATCCTCTGTGCCATGGGTTACAGCGGAGTCACCTTCGATCCGGAAAAGGTGGATATCACCCTGTGTTCTGAAGAAGAAGGAGCCCTGACCATCGTGAAGGACGGGATTGCCACAGATTACAGTGAGGAGAAGGCAACCAGGATCCTTTCCGGCAATCCGGTTCAGGCTATTCTGGATATCCATGCAGGTGATCAGACAGCCACCGCATGGGGATGTGACCTGACCTACGAATATGTTTCCATCAATGCGGATTACCGTTCCTGATGAGATATGATATAAAAGAAAAACTTGAAAACAGAAAGAAGGAAAAAAATGCTGGCACATAAAGAAGTGGATATTATTACGGAAAAGGCGAATACATTGATTGAGGCGATGCCCTATATCCGCCGTTTTAACGGAAAGACGATCATCGTGAAATACGGGGGAAGCGCCATGGTGGATGAGACCCTGAAAGCCAATGTCATCCGCGATGTGGCTTTGCTGAAGCTGGTGGGGTTGAAGCCCATCATCGTTCACGGCGGAGGTAAGGAGATCAGTAAATGGGTAAAACTCAGCGGTAAGGAACCGGAGTTTTATAACGGTCTTCGTGTGACAGATAAGGAAACCATGAATATCGCGGAAATGGTTTTAAATAAAGTGAATAAGGAACTGGTGGGCCTGATGCAGAAAATGGGCGTAAATGCGGTCGGTCTCTGTGGCAAAGACGGTAATATGATCCGCTGTACCAAGAAGAAGCCAGACGGCAAGGATATCGGTTTTGTGGGAGAAGTGGAAAAGGTAAATGTAGAACTCCTGGAGACTCTGATGGAAAGAGACTTCATACCGGTAATTGCCCCCATCGGTCTCAGCCGCAAATATGAACCGTACAATATTAATGCGGACGACGCTGCCTGTGCCGTGGCCAAGGCAATGAATGCGGAAAAACTGGTCTTTCTTACAGATATCGAAGGGATTCTTATGGACCCCGATAACAAAAAGACTCTGATCTCCGAGATGGATGTCAACACCGCAAAAGAATTTATCGCAGATGGTATCGTGGGGGGCGGAATGATGCCCAAACTCCAGAATTGTATCGATGCCATAGAAGAAGGGGTATCCAGAGTCCATATCCTGGACGGAAGAATGGCTCACTGCCTGCTTCTGGAATTCTTCACTGAAAAAGGTATCGGAACTGCCATACTAAAAGAACCTCTGTTTTAAAACATAATATATGTTGACCGGAAGGAGAAAAAAATGGGCGAAGAAATGAAAAAATACATGAATACAGCCGAGCAGGTCATCCTCAAAACCTACAATCGTTTTCCTGTGGTATTCGAAAGAGGAGAGGACGTATACCTGATTGACATGGAAGGAAGAAAATATCTTGATTTTGGGGCCGGAATCGCTGTTTCAGCTTTGGGTTATTCCAATGAGGATTACAAGAATGCTCTGAAAGATCAGATCGACAAAGTGATACATACGTCAAATCTCTACTACAATAAACCGGCAGTGGAAGCAGCAGAGAAGATTGTGGCAAGCTCCGGAATGGATAAAGTATTTT
>CAMNGO010000022.1 GCA_946538445.1 uncultured Lachnospiraceae bacterium | reverse complement strand
GAGAACCGTGGCGGATAACATTCGCCTCTGGGGCAGAAGAAATCTTTCCGTAGCCAGGTCCAGCGAAGTTTCTCCTGAAGAGAGGAGACATGCTCAACGCGCGCTCTCCATCATGATGAATGTCCGTTGGAAGAATACTTATTTTGAAGCCATTGATCCTGTGGAAGCCAGGAGAATCCTGGATGAAGAATTATATGGGATGGAGAAGGTAAAACAAAGGATCATAGAGACCATTATCCAGATTAACCGAACCCACACTTTGCCTGCCTATGGCCTGCTTCTGGTTGGCCCGGCAGGTACCGGGAAATCCCAGGTGGCCTATGCCGTGGCAAAGATCCTCAAATTACCTTGGACCACACTGGATATGAGTTCCATCAATGATCCGGAGCAGCTCACCGGCAGTTCCAGAGTCTATGCCAACGCTAAGCCCGGGATCATCATGGAGGCATTCTCCATGGCAGGAGAGTCCAATCTGGTCTTTATCATAAATGAGCTGGATAAAGCTGCAGCAGGCAAAGGAAACGGGAATCCTGCGGATGTCCTTCTGACTCTACTGGACAATCTGGGATTTACGGATAATTATATGGAATGTCTGGTCCCTACCGTCGGGGTTTATCCTATCGCTACAGCGAATGAGAAGGATCAGATCAGCGCACCTCTGATGTCCCGGTTTGCGGTGATAGAGATTCCGGATTATTCTCCGGAAGAGAAAGAGCAGATCTTCATCCGCTATTCACTGCCTAAGGTTCTGAAAAGAATGCATATGACAGAAGAAGAATGTATCGTTACAGATGATGCGGTGAAAGCCATCGTGGAATTGTATTCAGATACCACCGGTATCCGCGATCTTGAGCAGGCCGCTGAACACATCGCAGCCAATGCCCTCTATCAGATAGAGGTGGATCATGTGACTAAGGTAGTCTTTTATCCGGAGATGGTGGTTGAGTTATTAAAATAGAGGGTGATCGGATGAAAGAGGATCATTCAAAGTATATTACCGTGATTCAGGATAAGAAAGAATATTACGGAGGCAATCAGAATCTCTTTCCGGAGAAGAAACTGAAAGGATATGGTTGTGGCCTGATTGCGGCTACGGACGTCATCATCTATCTGATGGACTGTCCCAATACCTTTGAGTGGGATCAGTATTATGAATATGTCAAGAAGATAGAGAAATACTTCTTCTATCTGCCCTTTCTGGGGATGAGCGGGATGGCATTATCCCTCGGAATCAACAGGGTTTTTCGCCATTATCGTATGCCCTACCGGGCCAGATGGAAGCTGCTTCCCTTGCGGGAATCCAGCAGAAGGAAGATAAAGGAGATGCTAAAAGAGCATCTCCCTGTGATCATCGCCATCGGACCCAACTTCCCGAATATATTCGGCAAAAAATCTGTCTCACTATTCCACAGGACGGAGGAGAACACTTACCATAGCTGCGGGGCTGTACATAATCATTTCGTAGTGGTCACTGATTACACTACAGATGGAAAGATGAAAGTATCCAGCTGGGGAAAAACTTTCTATATCGATTGGAAAGAATACCTGGAGTATTCCAGAAGAAGGAGTAATCCTATCTTTACCAACTATCTGGAAATACGTCCCAGAAAATAGGAAAAGTCCGGAATTATCCGGACTTTTGTCGTTTAATTTGATACGTTGTTTGTAATATATTCTTCCATGGATTCTTTTTTCTTATCCAGGACATAAGCCAGTTCCTGATATAGCTGATCTTCTGCGATCTGGAAATACTTTTCATCAACTATGATCCTCTTCTTGCCGGAAGCAAGGCGGTCTTTTCTGCGAACATAGACCGTTTTAAGAATTCTCACCAGTTCCCTGGGATCACAGGTACGGATCGCTGTCCGATAAACGGATTCTCTCTCTCTGTCATTTCCCACACGGAAGGTCTCGATATCCGGAATCTCCTTGATCAGGCTGTTGACCTCTTCTTTACTAAGCACAGGACGCATAACGGATTTGGGATTTTCAGCCGGTGCGTAGATAGTGGTTCCTTTCTGATACACAGGATTCAGGGTGTAATAGATTTTATTCTCATTTTCCATCATATCCAATGGGCCTACATCCATCACTTTGCATACTCCCTGATTGCCATAGACCACTACATCATTAATACGGTACATTATATCACATCCTGTTCTTAAATCATTTTAACATATTAATATCATCGTTATTCTTATTCTACTATTATTTTTCAAAAAAGTCATGTTTTCAGTTTGAATATGAAAGATGCCGCTCAAAAAATTTCAAATAAAATAGAAATGAATTAATTTTACAAATAGGGCAAGATTGACAAAATGATAGAATTTCTTTAAAATTAAATAAGGAAAATTTGTATAAAAAAAACATGTAGAAGCACTTAATTTATGGTAAATACGGAGATTAATAGAAAAATTAAAAATTAGCAGGAAGGGGAGAGAAGCAGATTATGAATAATATACCGGAAGGAAGAAAAAAGCGTGTCACAGGCGTCGGAAAAGGAGTTCATAAAAAGGGGGCGGGTCTTGGAACCGGTCCTGTGGGCAGCGGGATGCATCAGATGAATTCCCATGGCCCTATACCGGATGGTCCTCATAGAGGAGGCAGGAGAAGAAGTCCCTTATCTTTCCTCCTGATCCTGATCGTTGTTGCCTTATTTGGCGGAACATCCATGTTTGGGGGTCTTGGCGGAGACTCAGGCAGTGGTGGATCCGGCAGCAATTCCGGATCACCATCCAATACGATAAACAGTTATTATACCAATGACATCAGTCAGTCATCCGGTTGGAATCTGACATCCAATACCGGTAAGCTTGACCGGTCAATCGCCGACGGTTCCCGCGCAAAATATACGGGCATCATGGGGAACGGAAATGATACCGTTACTATTATGCTCTATATGTGTGGTACGGATCTGGAATCCAGAAGCGGGATGGCAACTTCCGACCTGGTTGAGATGGCGAATGCAAAGCTTAGTGACAAGATTAATCTGATCGTCTATACCGGTGGCTGTGCCAGATGGAAGAACCAGGTGGTAAGCAACCGGGTAAACCAAATCTATCAGGTAAAAAACGGGGGATTAATCCCGCTGAAGCAGGACGACGGATCTGCCGCCATGACAAATCCTGCCACATTAGCATCTTTTATTCAGTTTTGTAAGAAAAATTTCCCGGCAAATCGTAATGAACTGATTTTATGGGATCATGGCGGCGGTTCGGTGAGCGGGTACGGATATGATGAGAAAAACAGAAGTGCGGGATCCATGACCCTTCAGGGCATCAAGACTGCCTTGACCAAAGGCGGTATGAAGTTTGATTTTATCGGTTTTGATGCCTGTCTGATGGCCACGGTAGAAAATGGTCTGATGCTTGATGAATTTGCAGACTACCTCATTGCATCCGAGGAGACGGAACCGGGAATCGGCTGGTATTATACTGATTGGCTGAATGTCCTGTCCCAAAATACCTCCATGCCAACCCTTGAGATCGGACAGAAGATTGTTGATACTTTTGTGGAACAATGCAATGCCAAGTGCAGAGGACAGGCCACCACCTTATCCGTGGTAGATCTGGCGGAACTGTCCAACACGATACCGCCCAGATTCCGGACTTTCTCCAGTTCCACCAGTGAGCTGATCGAGAATAACAAATACAAGCAGGTTTCCGATGCCAGATATCAGACCAGGGAATTTGCACAGGCAACCAAGATCGACCAGGTTGACTTGACACATTTTGCATATAATGTGGGAACGAAAGAGGGAGAAGATCTGGCCAAGGCCATCCTGAGTGCGGTAAAATACAACAGAACCTCCTCCAGCATAAACAATGCCTATGGTTTATCGATATATTTCCCCCTTCGGAGGACATCCAATGTGGATTCCGCGGTCAAGACCTATGAGGGGATCGGCCTGGATGAGGAATACAGCCGCTGTATTCAGTCCTTCGCCAAGATGGAGGTAAGCGGACAGGCCGTTTCCGGAGGCCAGAGTTCACCTTATCCCAGCTTGTCGGGTTCCGGCTCTTCCAATATGGATCCCCAGGCTATGATTCAGATCCTGAGCGGACTTCTGGGTGGAGACCTTTCCGGGCTGACTCAGAGTATCACAGGACTCGATAGCAGCAATATCGGCTTCCTGACCGGCAGATCGATATCGGATGAGCGGGTTTCCGATTACGTAACCTCCCACCAGCTGGATGTAAGCCACCTTATATGGACCGAGGAAAACGGAAAGAGGGTATTAAAGCTTAGCAAAGAAGAATGGGATTCCATTCATGACCTTGTTTTAAACATGTTCTATGACGATGGGGAAGGTTATGTTAACCTGGGTCTGGACAATGTGTATGAATTTGATAATAACAATAACCTGGTCGGAGAGACGGACCGGTCCTGGGTATCCATCGACGATACACCGGTGGCATATTATTTTGAAAGTATGACAAAAAACGGGGATGATACCATCATCAGAGGATATGTACCCGCATTACTTAATGGTACCAGAGTCAATCTGAATATACTTTTTGACAACAGCCATCCGGATGGTTACATTGACGGGGCAATGGTCGTTTATGAAGATGAGGAAACCGAGACTGTAGGCAAGAACCTCGTCTCTCTGGAGAAGGGTGATACCATTCAGTTCATCTGTGATTACTATAGCTATAGCGGAGAATATGTAGACAGCTATGAACTGGGGGATCCCATCCGTTACACGGATGATCTTACCATCAGTAATACCATCATCCCGGATGGGGATGTACGTTGCAGTTATTGCCTGACGGACATATATAATCAGACTTACTGGACACCCGGCTTTAACTGATGAGGACCTGCCGGAATAAAAAAGACTAAAGGATAAATCACAAGACTCCCCCCATATGGAGGGAGTCTTGAATTGACAGGAGTAATTATGGAATATTGGGATATCTACGATAAGAATAAAAAACCTACCGGTCGAAAGATGAAGAGAAACGACTGGTGTCTCAAAGATGATGAATATCATCTTACCGTTCTCGGTGTGGTGGCAACTTTGGATGGGAGATTTCTCATCACCAAAAGAGTGATGTCCAAGAACTGGGCTCCCGGATGGTGGGAAGTTTCCGGAGGAGCCTGCATGGCAGGCGAAAAGTCCGAGGAGGCGGTATACCGTGAAGTGAAAGAGGAGACAGGCCTGGATGTCAGAGGCTGGGAAGGCGGCTATCTCTTTACCTACCATCGGGAAAATCCCGGGGAAGGAGATAATTACTTTGTAGATGTCTACCGGTTTGTGGGAGATTTCGATGAGAAGGACGTCAGATATCAGGAAGCGGAAGCGGACGGTTTTAAGATCGCTACCATTGACGAAATCAGACATCTTGCCGATCAGGGAATCTTTCTTCATTACGACAGTATCAAAAGGGCATTTGAATGGGAATGACAGGGAAGAGATTAAACTATATTGATTCACTTCGAGGCATCACGATATGCAGTATGGTACTATATCATGCTTTCTGGGATCTGGCATATATTTACGGGCTCAATCTGCCCTTTATGCGTTCTCAGGGAGCATTTTTGTGGCAGCAGAGCATCTGCTGGTCGTTTATACTGATCTCCGGTTTCTGCTGGTCCCTGGGAAGTAATCCGGTCAGGAATGGGATTAAAGTGTTTGCCTTAGGGCTTCTCATAACAGGAATCACTGTCTGGTTAATGCCTGAGCAAAGAATCGTTTTTGGCATCTTGACCTTTCTTGGAAGTGCCATGCTGATCGTATATCTTCTGGATCATGTTCTGCAGAAGGTTCCTGCCGTGACAGGAGCAATTCTTTCCTTCTTACTATTTTTAGCTTGTTATGATATCAACCAGGGCTTCATTGGTTTCTCTTTTTTGAAGGAAAACTTACCGGATGATCTCTACCGTAATTATCTTACGACTTATCTGGGATTTCCTTTCAAGGGTTTCTATTCCACGGATTACTTCAGTATACTACCCTGGCTGTTTCTTTATCTTACGGGATATTTTTGTCACAAAATATATGAAAGATATTGGAGAGAGAAGGACCAGATCACCTGGGATGAGAAATTCTTCTCCTTTATAGGGAGAAATTCGCTGCTTATCTATGTGATCCATCAGCCATTTTTATCAGCAGTTTTTAATGTTATTTTTTCATATTTTACATTTGCATAAATGGTAGATATTTTTTCATTATTGGTTAATTTACTTTATAATAATTGCTTTATGTTATTTGACTTTTTCGTGGAAATCTTTTATTATATATACAGTACTCATGTGACGGATTAGTACCCCAAATATTATTTAAAAAGGAGATAAACATGAAAAAGAGAAGTTTTATCGCAACCATCGCACTTTTGCTCGTTATTGCGCTTGTTGCACCATCTACTTCCGTTTTAGCCGCTAAGAAAGTAGCATTAAATAAGAAAAAAGCTACTATCCAAGTTGGCCAAAACTTGACATTAAAACTGAAGAACAACAAGAAAAAAATAACTTGGAAAACCTCCAAGAAAGCAGTTGCAACTGTATCCAAGAAGGGTGTAGTAAAGGCTAAGAAAGTTGGTAAAGCTACTATAACCGCAAAAGCAGGTGGAAAGACCTACAAATGTAAGATTACAGTTAAAAAAGCAACTCCTGCTGCACCAAAAGCAACTCCATTGACTCAGCTTGGAAAAAATCCTTATGTTCATAAATTTACCAGATATATTGGGGATATTGATGTTAATGGAGAAACAAAATCTTTATATGTTGTTATCCCTGTTACTGTAACAGCCAGTGTTGGATATTATTCAACAGGAACTAAACTTGGTGATTATGTAGGAAATGCTAAATATGCTATTTCTGTTATGGGTAGGGTTAATACACCAACTCAAGCTTATTATTATGATGATGTCGCCGATAAAGAAGTTTATGTAGCTATTCCGGCAGATAAGCAGGAAGCTGTAAATGAAGCTGTTAATAACTATCTTGATAAAGAGAAAAAGTATGATCTTAGAATTAATTTCAGAAAAGATGATTACTCAGAGACTCATTATTATTATGGAAATACTGCTGTTACAGATTCTGACTTCGAAGGATATGTATGTACATATACAAATGATGGAAAAGGTATTTTCACATATACAATCACAGATGTAAGTATCTTTGGTCAGTATAATTGCTTCCGTGTAAGCATTGATGATTAATTTAGATATTCAATAGGTTATTATGATTAATTATCAGTAAAATAATTTAAAAAGGGGTATTACCGACATGTCTATTATTCCCAGACTGATGTGAAATGAACAACAGTCTGGGAATTCTTTTATCATAGCATTATATCAGAGTCTTCAGGAATGGATTCAGTTGACAATTTATAGTATTACTGATAAGATATTTATTAAATTAAAAGGGAGTAGCCGGCATATTATGCATATGTTTGCGGTGACGACATGACCGATAGCATTAGTGCTATCAGTATCGTGATTAAATGGCAAGACTTTTATGTTTATAGAAGTCTTGCCTTTTTTTATGGAAAGGAGAGAGAGATGGCTTTACTTTATTTGCTCTATGTAGTGATCGGCTTTGTTTTGCTGATCAAAGGAGCTGATTTTTTTGTGGATGGTGCTGTGGGAGTAGCGACCCGGCTGGGAATTCCTCATATCGTAGTAGGATTGACCATCGTGGCCTTTGGAACCAGTGCACCGGAAGCAGCCGTAAGTATCAAGTCCGCTTTATCAGGGAGTAACGGTATTGCTTTGGGTAATGTTCTGGGAAGCAATATCATGAATATCTTATTGATTCTGGGATTGACATCCTGTGTTGTAGTCCTTCATTTTCAGGAGGATACGGTAAAAATTGATCTTCCCTTTTTGGTATTTGTATCTGTTTTACTTCCGGCCTTAGGTTTTACGGTACATCAGATCAACGCCCCGGTCGGTATCCTCTTCTGGGTATTGCTGATCGGTTACCTGGCTTTTCTGGTGAAAAAATCTCTCAATAATGAAACGGAAGAGGAGAATGTGAAGCAGCTTCATCCTCTTTTGATCGTTCTTTATATTGTCGGTGGTATCGCTGCCATTATTCTGGGAAGTAATCTGGTAGTAAACGGAGCCAGAGGAATTGCCTCCATGCTGGGGGTAAGTGATCGTATCATCGGTCTTACGGTGGTGGCTTTCGGTACATCCCTCCCGGAATTAATGACTTCTCTGACTGCAGCCAGGAAGGGGAATGCGGATATCGCTATCGGAAATATCGTGGGAAGCAACCTCTTTAACATTTTGTTTATTCTTGGTACTGCATCGATCATCCGTGCCATTCCCTTTGGGCCGGAGTATATCGTAGACAGTGCCGTAGGTATTCTGGCAGCGGTTCTCCTGTTTGCTTTTGCTGCCAAAGAACGCAAACTGAGGAGAATCCATGGTGTGATCTTTTTACTGATCTACGCTGTATACCTTGGATTCCTGATTCATGGATAAAGAAACAGGAGTGAGATATGAGGTATCAGATTGACCGGGGCAGTGTTTCTGTCAACGGAAAAAGGATATTGGATCATATTTCTTTCGAGATACGGGGTAAGGATAAAATAGGGATCGTCGGAGCAAACGGAGCAGGGAAAACCACCTTGCTCCATTTGATTAATGGGCAATTATCCCTTGACAGGGATGAGAAGGACTTTACTTCCGGTATATGGATGGCAAGAAATACAACCATAGGTATTCTGGAACAGACTCCCTTCTTTGAGAAAAATCTCTCGGTATCGGAGATCATCGAGTCTGCCAGTCCCGTGACAGATCGATTTTCCAGGGAGAGATATGATTTTGAGACCGAATACCACAAGATATTTACCATGTTCGGATTTCAAATGTCCGATCTGGAGAAACCGATTCAGAACTTCTCCGGCGGGGAGCAGACCAAGATTGCCCTGATACATCTTCTGCTTCTGAAACCGGATATCCTGATGCTGGACGAACCCACCAATCATCTGGATATCTCCATGATCCGCTGGCTCGAGACCTATCTGAAAGAGTATGAAAAAGCGGTGATCCTGGTAAGCCATGACCGGTATTTTCTTGATCAGGTGACCGATGTGATCTATGAGATCGATGGCGGAAAAATGAGAAGGTATGCCGGTAATTATTCTTCCTATACCAGACAAAGGGAGGAGGAATACCGCAGAACTTTAAAAGAATACAAGAAGCAGCAGGAAGAGATAGAACATCTTACACATCTGATCGAACGTTTTATACATAAACCCAGGAAAGCTTCCATGGCCAGATCAAAGAAGAAGATGCTGGAGAGGATGGATAAGATATCGCCTCCTGACCGTTACCGCTCTTTTATCTATATGGGAGAGATTCACCCTCTCAAGGTGGGAAGCAAGTGGGTTTATGACCTGCAGAAACTTCAGACTGGATACGATACCCCTCTTCAGGAGTTCAATCTGAGGATAAGAAGGGGGCAGAAACTTGGAATCATAGGGCCAAACGGCAGTGGAAAATCCACATTTTTGAAGACTGTAGCCGGACGGATTCCTCCCCGATCCGGCAAAATGTTTCCGGGGACCAACCTGGATATTGCCTACTATGATCAGTTTACATCCGAGACAGAGGATGAATGCCGCCTGTTAGAAGATTTTAAGAAAGCCTTTCCCTCTTATGAAATCAGAGAATGCCGTAAGATTCTGGCCAATTATCTGTTCCGTGAGGAAGATATGGCCAAGAAGATCAAAGATCTGTCAGGAGGAGAGAAGAGCCGCTATACCCTGGCCAAACTGCTGGAGAGAAAACCGAATGTTCTGTTGCTGGATGAGCCCACCAATCATCTGGATATTCCTTCCAGGGAGATATTGGAATCTGCCTTTTCAAAGTATACAGGCACCCTGGTTTTCATAACACATGACCGGTATTTTTTAAAACAGCTGGCAGACAGCCTGCTGATCTTTGATGAGTCAAACGCGGTCTACTATCCGCATTCATATGCGGACTACCTGGAAGCGCAGAAGAAAGATGCTTCCAGACAATTGCGGGGAATCCATACCATTGATGAAGAAAACGAAGCCCTCCGGCAGAGCCTGCAGGCCGTTCCTGAGAAGAAGAGAATGCAGTCTTCCGGATATAGCTCGGATCAGTACTTCTGGGATTGGCAGCTGCAATTGATTAACAGGGAACTGGATGAAATCAAAAAAGAATACGAAATCCTATCGCAAGATGCAGCACTATATCCATGGGATTGGGATGGATATACCATCAGAGCATATCATGAGATCCTGGATGTTGACATGGAAGAGTATGAAGTGCGAAGACACCAATTAAGGGCAGCAGAAGAGAAGTATACAGAATGCTGTATCAGGTGGTATGAAACCTGGATGAATTACGAGGATGCTTTCCAATCCTATCATGATGAAAGATAATAGATAACAAAAAGAACCGGCTCCATATGAGCCGGTTCTTCTTTATGCGAAATGATATTGATCAGATAATAAGATAACGGAGCTGTTCCATAAAATAAGCCAGCATCGCAGCCTCTTCCAACTGCTGTTCCATCTCATCCTTCTGTGCATCTACAAGTTCCTTAACAGAATTGCGGGAGCGGATACGATCATTCAGAATACGGATGTACTCTTCATAGTTGTCATTGTTGATCTCCTGAAGTTCCTCATCCGACAGGATATCTTTATCATAATAACGACGGAAAGAAATCCTGATGTATGCAAGTATCACATCATCCGCGATGGATTTATAGATGGGAACCACCTTATCCAACTCGCCCTCTTTCATGCACTTGTATAACTCAGGGATACGGTCATCTCCCAGATCCAGGACCTTCATGGTATACTGAACCAGAATGACATCGTCCTTGAAGAGAGATATATATCCAAACAGGTACATCATCTGACGGAATGCGTTGATAAAATCATGAATCTGATAGGTCAGATAATAAATCTCCATGTAATATTTTAATCTGGAAAGAGATTCATTCAGGAGCTTTCTGATGGAAATCTCACGGAAAGGACCGGGAATCTGAATCTTATCGATATCCGTAAGCTTGATCTGATACTGTTCTATGCAGCGGGCCAGCGTGACCTTACAGGCATGAAACTCAGAATAAGCATTCATGAAAAACAGCTTCTCATTCTTCTGCTCATAGGGGCAATGGAAGAAATCATAGAAGTGTGTAAACTCGTGGAAGAGGATAAACTTCACATAAGAGTCCCTGTAGATATGAACCTTCGGATTCAGATGGAGAATGTATCTGCCTTCCATCAATTCCAGAAGATTAAAACATCCTTCTACATACTCTTCGGTATCATACTTGACATCCTCAATCATGATATCGCTGTCTATACCGTATTTCTTTTTATATTCTGTCCATAAATCATTAATTTGTTTAATATTCATAATGACACCTTCACATAATAACCTAACTTTATTATATAACGAAGTTGTATTTAATCCATGGAAAATATAAATCAAAATAAGGAATTTTTTGACTTCTTACAAAAGTGTTTGGACAAATGTATTAAACTACTGATTTTCCGGACGCTGCGCCTTATAATAATAGAATTCATAGCCCATCAGATTGCCATCCTCCAGGTCACTGATGGAGATCCAGTCACCGTAAGCGTTGGTACTTCTCTTGCTCAGATGATAAGGATCCAGCAGAAGGAATTTATCCTTCTTCTTATTGTAGGAAGCAATTACAACATAATGTCCGGGAACATGGGTGATGGCAACCACATCATCGGAAGAAACTCTCTTCTTGAGATGTTCGATATCTCCACTGCTGCCATCATAGGAAAAACCGTACTTATCTCCGAATTTTTCGGCTGCTGCCTTAAAGAAGCCGCTGTCCGTTCCGTTGTCCATAACCCGGTAGTCCTTCTCCACGGCGTAATCTGCCAGGTCATAAGGATTGGCATACATTCCGGTAACCGCATAGATAGCATTCATGGTAGAGAAAATCCCGCAGGCGGAAGTAGTAAATACATTTGATCCGGGATCTTCATTCTCCCCTTCTCCATAATAGTAATCTGCCCAGTCTGCATCAAACTGTGCGAAGACACGGACGGATTTATCGTCGATGGCTTTATTATATCTGAGAAGTCTCCAACAAGCCTCATCCGATTTGTTAAAACAGATCAGACCATCGGTATTTCTGCCAAGAAACCTGTGGGTTGTCTTGTCCTGCAGACAGAGATAATCCCCATCTCTGGTCACACGGAAAGCTCCTGCCGACTCTTCCGGTCCCCAGAAGTCAGAAGCTTTTGAATTGAACAGAGGGTCAGGCTGAAGATATTTCCCGGTTAATGTATTCATTACAGTAAAGTATCGGTCTCCGATAAAATGGAATGTACAATGAAATACCCCATCCAGAGACAGATCCTGTCTGAAGAGAGGAGGTTTCCCATGACTGGAACCTTTTGAGGCCGTCATCTGATATTCCCCGTCTGCAAGGGTCTGCTTCTCTCTGCCGTCATAAATGAGACAGTCACCGTAAAAGTCATATCTGGTGATCCATCCCGTTCTTGTTTCTCCTTTTTCTTTGTATTCGATCCGGTACCAATATGTTTCCTCTTTCCATACTTTGATCCCTTTAAAGGAAGGGATATAGGTCTGGACATCTCCGCCGATATCCTCATATACCTCCAGATCATGTCTGACGGTTGCATAGATTGCATCCGTTTTTCTTTTGTAGACATGTTCGAATGCCTGGACGTGCTGTGGGATGAGGAAGCTTAAAAGTAAAATATATAAGGTAAATACTCTGAATATTCTTCTCATAAAATTCTGAATACCTCCCGACTAAGACACATAAAATCTTTCAGATTATATCACATATTTTCGGCATTTCAAATAAAATAAAGAATAATCTGAAATTTTTCTATTATTTCCAGATATACTTTTCAGCCACCTTTTTCTCATTTTTACCGGAGAACTGGGCCGTTTTTTACGGCACCTAATTATAAAAAAATATTTAATTATAACCTCTATTTTGATATACTATTAGCATAAGAATAAGCCAATAATAATAAACCTCATGAATAATGTTTATGGAGTGATAGAGATATGATTTACTGTCTGATCAATCCTTCTTCCAGAAGCAGAAAAATCAATCGCATCTGGAAGGGAATCGAGAAAGATCTGGAAGCAGAAAGGATCCCTTTTCAATTGATTTTTTCCAAAAGCAGGGAAGATGTTATGGAGACCGCCGGACGTCTGACCTCCGACGGGGAAGAGAAAACCATTATTATTTTCGGCGGAGACGGTACATTGAATTCTTTTTTGAATGGAATGCACAGTTCCAAAGGGATAAAGATCGGTTATCTGCCTATGGGATCCGGAAATGATTTTGCAAGAGGAATGGGAATCACGACGAATTATAAGGAAGAGATGGATCTTATCCTTCACGATAAACAGATTCGTAAAATTCACTATGGGACGGTCATTTATAAATCCGGAAGGGAACAGAGGTTTTTCGTAAGTTCCGGTATGGGCTACGATGCGAAAGTGTGTTATGTGGCAGAGCATTCCAGGCTGAAGAAGCTCTTCAACCGGTTTAACTTAGGCAGGCTTATCTACCTCTTTATCGGAGTGAGATCCTTACTTAACACCAAGACCTTTTCCGGCACATTGTACGCAGACGGACTTCCCGTGCTGGAAAGTGACAGGTTTCTGTTTACTTCTTTTCATATGCTCCCTTATGAAGGGGGTGGATTCAAATTCTGCCCGGATATCCGTCCGGAAGACAGCCAGCTTCATATCTGTGCGGCAGAAGGAATCCCAAGAAGAAAGGTACCTTTCATCATTCCCCAGGCACTGGTGGGAACTCATGTATCCCGAAAAGGAGTGCATCAGTTCCGCTGCTCCGAGGCAGAGTTTATTGCAGCCAAACCTCAGTATGTTCATACTGACGGGGAGACAGATTATCTCTATGATGAGATAAAGATCTCCGTCTCAAAAGAGAAAGTTACATTTTTGAATTAGCAGGATAGAAGAGCTCAGTCACATAGTGCCTGATGAGATGCAGAAAGAAGGTGGGAAGATGGTTTATTGGAAACTTGATAATCATACCATTCGGTGCCTTATCAATAAAGAAGAGATCAAGAAGATGGGATTCGATCTGAATGACATCTCCAAAGACGCTGATGTTATGAC
This sequence comes from uncultured Lachnospiraceae bacterium, assembly GCA_946538445.1. GTDB lineage: Bacteria > Bacillota > Clostridia > Lachnospirales > Lachnospiraceae > Anaerobutyricum. The sequence continues at coordinate 3,899 of CAMNGO010000022.1, read as the reverse complement.
AGAATTCCTCGAGGCAATCGTCAGTGATTCCCACAACTATATCGATTGGAACACGGAAAACGGTGTCCAAATCTATATCGCCAAGGCCCTCCCTGCAGATCAGTTTCTTTTTACCATAAGCTGCAGTTTTCCCGATGACATGATCGACCAGGATCTGAGACAGATCCGCCGTATGATCAACGCCTTAAATGATAAGATTCCCTTGGACAGGCTGGATGAGATCGAGAAACTTTCCGGGGAGGAAAAGGAGAGAGCGTTCGCTTCTTTATCCAGGGATCTGAGAGAAGTGTGCACGGGTGATATTGAGATCCCATCGGAAAAAGCTCTCCGGGAGATGGGATTTGAATCCGGGGAGGATCGTCAGGTTGAAAAAGCCGAGGATATTCAGATGCCTCCGCAGAAAGTTACCTTTGGAAGTATGGCGGAGATCATGAGTTTTTGCTCTTTGCTGGATACCTGTTATACCTATCCCTCGTCTCTGTATCGCCTTAGAGATGAGTATATCCTGCTGGTGGATTTTGATGATATGGATGACAAGGTTGATATCATACGATTTCTAATCACAGCGGAAGAGTACGGAGCAATATGTGAAGCAACCCAACTATCCAGGTATTATCTCCTGGAACACGGGGAATTGCTGATTGAAGGAAATGCCATTGAGGTATTGATTACCATGGCTCGATCATAGTGGCAGGGCATGGCCATAATACTTACTTAGACAGTTAATTACCAATACGAAAGCACCAGGGTACATGGTGCTTTCTATCTTTCAGAAGGAGATTGCACATGAATACGATATCGGATTGCTTCGACCCAAAAGAAAAAGAACGGTATGAGACCTTGCTCCGCCGCATCGGTTATGATGACAGAGATTTTATCATGTATCAGGATATGCTGGATTTTTTATGGGCATATATCATCGGTGAGAAATACTGTTCCGATAAAGAGACCATCTGCCGGGAATATACTCATTGGAATATGCAGATGATCGAAAAAGTGCTGTATCATGATCATGATATTCCTTATGCCAATATTCGCAGATGCTATCAGACTATCGTGGATTTGATCTGCCATGATCCGGAAGCAGGGCGGAAGCAGCTGGAGGCAATCGGCCTTGAGAGCTTTTCTTATGATGGCCTTGCTCCTATGGTCCGGATGGATGCAAGAGGGAGGGTATACCGCCCGATGTCCAAATTGTTTATGATCTATAATTTCGCAAGATATTATCAGAAACATGGGATGGAGGGGGAACTTGAACAGCTCAAAGACACCTATTCCTATGCTTTTAAGACTTTTGATGATGAAGAACATAAGGCTCACGATCAATTTCTTTCAGAACAGATGGAAGATCTGTCCGATCGACTGATCTATCCCATTGATGAAAAGGTGTATAAGATACCCTGGGGACCGAGAGATTTTTTTCTGTATTACGATGAAAACAGTTTTATTTCCCTCTAGTTTGTTCACATTTTATTCAAGAATAGAGAGTATGATACAGGACAAAAGAGCAAAATAGTTTTATTCTTCTGGAGGGAAAAATGGATAAGTTAAAAATACTTGTAGTAGATGATGAGATACGTCTTCGCAAACTGGTGAAGGATTTTTTGCATAAAAACGGTTATGATGTGGTGGAAGCTTCCGATGGGGTGGAGGCGCTGGACCTGTTCTTCTCTGACAAATCCATCAGCCTGATCATCTGCGATATCATGATGCCTAAATTAAATGGCTATGAAGTTGTGAAAGAGATCCGTCATTACTCGGATATCCCGATCATCATGTTGACTGCCAAGGGCGAGGAGAGTGATGAATTGCAGGGATATGATCTGGGTGTTGATGAGTATATATCGAAACCTTTCAGTCCCAGGATCCTGGTGGCAAGAGTGGAAGCAATCCTGCGTAGGAGCCATGCATTGGCTTCTTCTCAGATATTGTCTGTCGGAGGCATCTCCATCGATCCGGATGCTCATGAAGTAAAAGTGGATGGCAAGCAGGTTGACTTGAGTTATAAAGAGTTTGAACTACTCCAGTATTTCATGATAAACCAAGGTGTGGCGCTATCCCGGGAAAAGATTTTGAACCAGGTGTGGAATTATGATTATTACGGGGATCCCCGGACCATCGACACTCATGTGAAGAAACTGAGGAGCAAGCTTGGTGAAAAAGGGGATTATATCAAGACAATCTGGGGTATCGGTTACAAGTTTGAAGTGGGGCAGGAATAATGTTGAAACACTCCATCAGATATAAGATGACAGCCATTCTGATCACGATCATAGGTTCCGTACTGTTCTTGACATGGATTCTGAATACGACTTTTGCGGAGCGCTATTATATCGCATCCGAGAAGACTTCCATAATCAGTTCCTACGAGAAAGTAAAAACTCTTCTGGATAACAGCGACTCCTCGATAGAACTGGCAGAAAGCCTGGAACAGATCACCATCAGTAATAATGTGAAAATGATGGTGGTATATTCCGAGGATGCTGCATCCATGAACCAGGAGGTGATCTTCTCCAATATGGCAGGAGGCACCAGTGTATATGAGCAGATTCTAAGTTATCTGTATTATGTGCGGAGCCAGATCAGCCAGGATGCTGATCTGTCGGGAGAATCCGGCAACTCCCCCTGGGCCGATAACAATATGCCGGAAGAGATGAAAACCCTGGTGAAAAAAGGCTACTTTGTCACCCAGATGAAGGACAAACACGGGGGTCAGAACGGTATCTATCTGTTTGGTTTCACTGACGATGATTATCTGGTTGCCATGCGTGTATCCATCGAGGGAATCCGGACCAGCATAAAGATCAGTTCTCATTTTATGGCTTATATAAGTCTTATTGCAGTGCTGATCGGAATCTGTGCCATATCAATCTATGCATACAGCTTTACCAAACCCATCAAGCAGATGGCGGATGTGGCAAATCGTATGACGGAACTTGATTTTGATGCGGTGGTAACATATAAAGCGGACGATGAGATCGGAGAGTTGGGGCAGTCCATCAACAAGCTTTCTGAAACGCTGGAATCTACCATAGGGGATCTGAAGACTGCCAACCTGGAATTACAACAGGACATCCGGAAGAAGGAAGAAATCGACAATATGCGCAAAGAATTTCTTTCACATGTCAGTCATGAGCTGAAGACCCCCATTGCCATAATCCAGGGTTATGCGGAAGGACTGAAAGATGGTGTCACCGATGATAAAGAAAGCATGGATTATTATTGTGACGTCATATTGGACGAATCGAAGAAGATGAATCAGATGGTCCGCAAGCTGCTCACTCTGAATCAGCTTGAGTTTGGTACAACACCGCTCGCCATTACCCGATTTGATCTGGCTCAGATGATCCAAAATAAGATCAGTGCCTCACAGATACTGTTCGCCGGCAAGGAAATCAAGGTGATTTTTGAGGAGGAAGGACCGCTTTATGTTTGGGCTGACGAGTTTATGGTGGAAGAGGTCTTTGTAAACTATATGACCAATGCAATCAACCATGTGACACCACAGGGTGTGATCAGGGTCTGGTTCGAGAAGAGGGACGGTGTCATTCGCACAAATGTCTACAACCAGGGCAAGCCCATCCCGGAAGAGGAGCTCGATAAACTCTGGATCAAATTCTATAAAGTGGATAAAGCCAGGACAAGGGAATACGGCGGAAACGGCATCGGTTTATCCATCGTAGCCGCGGCGATGAAAGCACATGGAAAAGACTTCGGTGTGAAAAATGTGGAAGATGGTGTGGTTTTCTATTTTGATCTGGACGGGGAATCATCCGAGAAATAAAAACAGGAGCATACTCTTAATATGAGTCTGCTCCTTTTCTTATTGGATCATGATTAGTAAAGTGGGAAATCTCCGCTCTCCTCACCGTTAAAGACGTAGTATACTTTATTTTCTT
>CAMNGO010000021.1 GCA_946538445.1 uncultured Lachnospiraceae bacterium | reverse complement strand
AGATCTGATCCGTGAGATCGCAGATATCTTCGATATCGCCGGGATCGACACAGAGATCATCGCTGCAAGTGTTCGTAATCCGATCCATGTGACGGATTGTGCACTGGCAGGTGCGGATATCGCAACAGTGCCTTACAAGGTGATCGAACAAATGACAAAACATCCTCTGACGGACGCCGGCATTGAGAAATTCAAGGCAGATTATATCGCAGTGTTTGGGGAGTAGACTGTTGCCCCCAAAGTGGATTAGCTAATGATATGACATATTTTCAGGAGGAATCATGAATAAATTAGAACTTCAGAAGATGGCAAATGAGATAAGAAAGGGAATCATTGACAGTGTGCATGCCGCAAAGGCAGGACATCCCGGCGGTTCTCTGTCCGCCACAGAGGTGTTTACCTATCTCTACTTTGAAGAAATGAATATCGATCCCAAAGATCCCAAAAATCCGGACAGGGACCGTTTTGTATTATCCAAAGGGCACACGGCACCGGGTCTGTATTCCACCCTGGCCCACAGGGGATATTTTCCGGTGGAAGACCTTCTGACCCTCCGCCAGATCGGTTCCCACCTTCAGGGACATCCATGTATTGCCCATACACCCGGTATAGATATGTCCAGCGGATCCCTGGGACAGGGAATCTCCGTTGCAGTAGGTATGGCATTAGGCGCCAAACACCAGAAGAAAGATTTCAGAGTCTACACTCTTCTCGGTGACGGTGAGATTCAGGAAGGCCAGGTTTGGGAAGCTGCTATGTTTGCCGCTGCCAAGAACCTGGACAACCTTGTGGTGATTGTTGATAACAATGGCCTTCAGATTGATGGAAACATCGCTGAGGTCAATTCCCCCTATCCCATCGATAAAAAATTCGAAGCCTTCAATTTCCATGTGATCAATGTGGAAGACGGCAATGACTTTGATCAGCTGGATGCAGCCTTCAAGGAAGCAAGGACAGCAGATAAACCGGTTGCAATCGTCATGAAGACCGTGAAAGGCAAAAACATTTCCTTCATGGAGAACCAGGCAGGATGGCACGGTAAAGCTCCGAATGATGAAGAGTATGCAATTGCGATGGAAGATCTGAAAAAAGTGGAGGAAGCATTATGTCAGAAGTAAAGAAGATTGCTACGAGAGAGAGTTATGGAAATGCTTTGGCTGAACTTGGTAAAGAACACGATAACCTGGTTGTATTAGATGCCGACCTGGCAGGTGCAACAAAAACCGCGACTTTCAAGAAGGCATTTCCGGACAGATTTTATGATTGTGGTATCGCAGAATCAAACCTGATGGGCGTTGCTGCCGGTCTTTCCACCACCGGTCTGGTTCCCTTCGCCAGCACATTTGCCATGTTTGCTGCAGGCCGCGCTTTTGAGCAGGTTCGCAACTCCATCGGCTACCCACATCTCAATGTGAAGATCGGTGCAACCCACGCCGGTATCTCTGTAGGTGAGGATGGTGCCACCCATCAGTGTAATGAGGATATTGCCCTGATGCGTACGATCCCCGGCATGACCATCATCAACCCCTCGGATGATGTGGAAGCGAAAGCTGCCGTAAAAGCAGCTTATGAGATGGAAGGTCCTGTGTACTTAAGATTCGGACGTCTCGCAGTTCCGGTAATCAACGATGGGGAAGATTACAAGTTCGAGATCGGTAAAGGTGTGACTCTGAGAGAAGGCAAAGATGTGGCCATCATCGCCACGGGCCTCTGCGTGAATTCTGCCCTGGAAGCAGCCAAACTGCTGGAGGCAGACGGTGTTGATGCAAGAGTGATCAACATTCACACCATCAAACCGATCGATGAAGAACTAATCATCAAAGCCGCAAAAGAGGTGGGAAAGATCGTGACCGTGGAGGAGCATTCCATCATCGGTGGACTTGGAGGAGCAGTCTGTGAAGTACTCTCCGAGAATGCACCGGTTCCCGTGAAACGCATCGGCGTAAACGACGTATTTGGTGAATCCGGTCCGGCTGTGAAGCTTCTGGAGAAATATGGACTGGACGGCAAAGGTGTCTATGAGTCAGTAAAGGCATTTTTGAACTAGATCAATTTATGAACCAGATCAGTCTGACGGACTGCGACGGCAGACCCCCAGATTGGGAAATGATATACTACACACTTTTATGAAGAAAGGAGTTACAAGATGAAATACTTAATGGGTATTGACTGTGGAACCGGTAGTGTGCGTGTTGCAATTTTTGATCTCAGAGGTCAGAACAGGGCTTATGATATTGCTGAGTATCCCACAACTTATCCTCAGAACGGATGGGCAGAGCAGGATGACAAAGATTGGTATGAAGCGCTGAAAAAGGCTATTCCGGGCGCTATCAAGAAATCCGGCGTGAATCCGGACGATATCGTTGCTGTTACCTGTGATGCTACTACAAGTACCATCGTATTCCTGGATGAAAACAATCAGTCCGTTCGTAAGCCAATGTTATGGCCTGATGTTCGTGCAGCAGCAGAAGCAGCAGAGATCGATAAGATCCGCGATGCTTATCCGGCTACCAGATTCTACAAACCGAGTTTCCGTGCAGATACCATGATCCCGAAATTAATGTGGACCAAGAAGAACCAGCCGGAAGTATGGGCCAAAGCAAAAACCATCTTTGATTTTGAAGACTGGCTGAATCTTCAGTTGACCGGCAAACTTACCGTTTGTAAATCCATCGCTGCTTTCCGTTGGAACTATGATGACAGAAACGGCGGATACCCGAAGGATCTGTTAGAGGCAGTTGGCATCGGTGATTTCCTTGACAAAGTTCCGGCAGAGATTCTCCCTGTAGGCGCTGTGATCGGACCGGTCAGCCCGGAAGCAGCCAAAGTATTTGGTCTCTCCGAGAAGACTATCGTTGTGGAAGGAACTGCAGACTGTAATGCATGTATGTTCGGTGTTGGCGGCGTGAAGCCAAACGGCATGACTCTGATCGGCGGAACATCCAGCTGTCTGTTAGGTCTGTCCGAGACAGATTTCCATGAGGACGGTGTTAACGGAACATATCCAAACTGTATGTATGAAGGTACCAGCCTCCTTGAGGGTGGACAGACATCCTCCGGTGCGATCCTTACCTGGTTCAGAAATAATCTTCTTCCGGGTTCCTGGTTACAGGAAGCTACCGAGCGTGAGATGAATATCTATGATCTGATCACAGAGAAAGCATCCCAGATTCCGATCGGTTGTGAAGGTGTTGTTATGAATTCCGATTTCCAGGGTAACCGTGCTCCTTATGCAGATTCCAAAGCCCGTGGTATCTTCTGGGGATTATCCATCGGAACAACCACAGCTCACATCGCAAGAGCTGTTTATGAAGGTGTTGCTTATGGTGCAAACCATTGTATCGTCAGCATGAAAGAAGCCGGCTATGACGTAAAAGAGATCTACGCAGCAGGCGGTATCTGTACTTCCGATTTCTGGATGCAGATGCACTGCGATATCATCGGTGTTCCGATGTACACAACTGTTGAGAACCAGAGTGCAGGATGTCTGGGTGATGCCATCATCGCCAGCGTTGGTGCAGGATTATTCAAAGACTTTGAAGAAGCAGCTGAGACACTGGTTCGCGTGGACAAGACTTTCACTCCGAACATGGAGAACCACGAGAAGTACAAATTCTACATGGATCTTTACATGAAGACATGGCCTCAGATGAGAGAAATCGTACATAGCGCTGTAGAACACAACAGCTGATTACTTAAGTGATTAAGGGGTCAGACCCCCAGGGGGGTCTGACCCCATTTTCTTCATCTTTATTTACATATGTAAATAAAATGCATGAATTAACAAGAACTTTTGGTTATATTATATCAATATTTTAACTAAAGATAATATCTGTTGACATAAGGAGAACCGCTCATTTATAATGAGGACGAGAGGTGGTTTTATGAAGAAAGTCGTGAATGATCTGCGTCTTATGATCAAAGCATGTGACATGTATTATAATGAAAATCTTTCTCAGCAGGAGATTGCTTCCAAATTAAACATATCCAGACCAACCTTGTCCAGATTATTAGCCAGTGCCAAGGAGCAGAACCTGATACAGATTCAGGTCTCAGATGTGGATTTCGTAAAATACTGGAAGATGAGTGAAGAGCTGAAGGAAAGATATCGGCTGAAGGATGTGGTCATTGCGGATTCCGGGGATACGGAACAGACCACCAAAAATAATATCGGAAGAATTGCTGCTGCCTATCTGGGCCATATGATCAAGGATCAGGACGTGGTAGGTATCTCCATGGGAAGTACTCTGCTCCAGGTCGTGAACGGGATGAAAGAGTGTTCGGATAAGAAGATTACCGTGATCCCCCTGGTGGGGGGTGTGGGACAGGCAAACCTGCGGATTCATGCCAATTCCCTGGCAGAACAGCTGGCTCATCTCTACCATAGTGAATTCCATCCCATCTTTGCTCCGGCCAGAGTATTCACCCAGGTGGTTCGGAATGAATTGATGAAGGATCTGACAGTATCCTCCATGCTGGAGATTGCCACAGGCCTTAACCTGGCCATACTTGGTATCGGCTATCCCAATGAATATTCCTCTATTCAGACCACAGGCTATTTTGCTGAAAATGAGATGGAGATGTTGATTCAAAAAGGGGTTGCCGGTGAGATCAATATGCAGTTCTATGACATGAACGGTGATACGGCTCCCTTTAAGGACAACAACTATGTCATCGGGGTTGATGTACACAAATTGAGAAAGATTCCTGTCACAGTAGGAATTGCAGGTGGCGTGGAAAAAGTAAGAGCTATAAAAGGTGCAATTCAGGGAGGATATATCAATACCCTCATCACAGATTATGATTGTGCGCTCTCTCTATTGGAACAGGATTAAGTGAGAAGGGGTCAGACCCCCTATTAGATTCTCCTATTATGCCCATATATAAAAGCCGAGGGGTTGATAATGTTATCTGGTGACTTTGTACCGCAGGAAAGAAAAGTACGGTAAGAACTATTCTTTCCGAGGAACAACGGAACCATAGAACATTATCAACCCCTCGGCTTATTCATAGGGGTCTGACCCCTTATTTTGACCCCTTATTTTACATTATTTCAAAACAATATTTCCGTTGATGCTGGTGAGCCGGACATTCTGGAAAGGTTTCTTTCCCCTCATGCCCACTACATTTTTCACATTACCGGGTTTCATACGGATCGTTACATTTTCGATGTCTGACTGGATCTCGCCTCTTTTGGAGATGCCGTCCACACTGATGTTGCAGGCTTCGGCGAAGGTCAGATCCATGTTGCCGCTGAGACTGTTACATTCCACCACATTGTTCAAAGATTCAAAAGTGGCCTTGATCTGTCCGGTGGAGGTCTCCAGTCTGGCTCCGCCTTCGACAGAGATAACGTCAATATTGCCGGATGTGGTATGTACATCTACAAAGCCCAGCCCCTTTTCCAGTGTCACGGAATTACTGGAGGATGCCAGACGGATGCGGGGCGCTTTGATCTCTTTTATAGTTATGGTTCCCTCACTGGTCTCCGCAGCGAAGCGTTCCAGTTCCAGGGTCTCCTGACAGGTGATGTAACCGTATTGAGTGTAAACCTGGAATTCTCCGTGCCAGCTTCTGGGAAGGAAGATCTCCACGTATGTGTCGGTATTTACTTCCTCTCGACGCCCGTATCGGATGGTGGTTTTGAAACGGTTTGCAGTTATTTTTCCCAGATATTCGTAGGCGGTATACCCGATGTACTCCTTCAAAATGAACTGATCATCCTCCGAAAAATAAAGGAGGATATTCTCTGCATGGTAACCGATCTGCAGATTCTTAACCGATGCAATGTCAAGCGTGATAATATTATCCGGTTTCCTGTTACTTAAATCCTTCAGTTTATAATCCATATCCCTCTCTCCAATCTCATTATATAGTTTTATTCAACTGTTTTTTCTTCATATAAGAAATAATCCGCTCAGTGGCATGTCCGTCGCAACTATCCATAAATCTCTTCTTGAAAGCGATTACCAGGGATGGATCGAAATGATCGCTGCAATCCCGAATTGCCTGGAATAATTCTTCCTGTGTCTTTACGATGGGCCCGGGAGTGAATTCCGGGTAATCGTAATAGAACCCTCTCCAGTCACAGTAGTCATCATAATCAAATGCATAGAAGATCATAGGTTTCTCAAATAAAGAGTATTCAAATACCAGGGAAGAGTAGTCGGATATGCAGATGTCCGCACAGCAGAGCAGGTCTTCGATAGCCAGTCCGGTACCTTCTGCATCCATGGCGAAATCAGCTGCCTCCTCAGGAATCGGAGGATGCTCCTTCACAAAGGGATGGAGTTTACATACCAGCACATACTCCTCTCCGAAAAGTTCCTTCATCCGTACAAAATCGATCTCATCCGGGCTTGTGGCGAAGGAAACACGTCCCCGGAAAGTCGGGGCATACAGAATAACCTTCTTATCCCTGGCCTGTGGCATTGCCGCATATAGTTTTGCCTTGCGGCCGGCCACGAATTCCTCGTCGTAAAAACGATCGGTCCGGCTGATGCCCATAGGCTGGACGATGCCTTCCGGAAGGTGCATGGCTTCTTCGTATGCCCACACCACCTCGGGGCTGCTCACCGTCACCAGATCAAGATTCCCGTAGTTCGGATATCGATCCAGTTCTTCCGCGGTATCGCCAAAGATCTTTGTCGCTGTGCTTCTGCCGAACTTTTTAAATGCCCCACAGGCATGCCAGAGATTGATGACTGTGGTTTCTTTGCGGATGGGGATACAGGAGAGGATGATACTGGCATCATCCACGAAGACAAAGCGGGAAGATGCAATCTCTTTCAAAGCGTGCTTCACCCTGTCTGTATATTCTTTTCCTCTCGCAATATTAAACCGGACAAAAGATTCTGATAATTCATAATCTCCGGACTCTCTGAGACGGTCTCGAAGATAATGGAAGGAATGGGAGAGTTCTTCAAATCTCATCTCAAGAAACAGGACCTTCTCATCATGCACAGCTTCTTTACAGTATTTCCTGTAAAGATGGGGGAAATATATCCTATATCGATAATATTTATGGGCTTTTCTCAGTGATTTTACAACTTTTTCTCGTAAACTCATGGACCGGCTCCTTGTCTGGTTCTGTCAGCAATTTTTTACCCTTGTATCATAGCACTAAATAAAGATATGCACAAGGATGCAAGGGAATTTCACGGAATTTGTTGAATTTCATTGAATTATTTTAAGAATAATATTACAATATATATGACTATTTAGACCCGTGCAGTTTTCTATCCGATCTGCAATGGGACCATGCAGACTATTAAAATAGTCCAAATATAACGGAAAAGGAAAGGAAAAGTATGAATTTTGGGATTGTAGGCGCAATCCTTTTGTTGGTTTTAATCGTCGCCTTCTTTGTAATCTACAGGAAGAAGCAGGAAGAGAGACGCATTGAGGAAGAGAGACAACGAAAGATTGCGGAAGAGGAAGAGAGACAGCGGCAGATCAAGCTGGAAGAGGAAGCCAGAAAAGCAGCGAGAAAAGCAGAGATTGAAGCAGGAAAAGAGTTGTACCATTACCTGAATCAATCCATGAAAACCATGTTTCATCATTACTGTAAAGGAAACTGGGAAGAGTTGAAGACGCTTGGCTCTCCTGAACTTGGAGACCGGGATGCAGCCGGACGCTGCTTAGAGAAACTAAGTTCCGGGAACCGGAAGATCATGAATCGGTTCTTCTCCTGTATTGACGTGAATGACGGATATATGGGATCAGGGGATGTCACAGACCCGGATGGTCTGAGGAAGTTTTTTGAACGGATGATGTTACCCTTCTTCCCTGTTTATTATAATGAGTTTTCTGATGGCCCGCGCTATATTTCTTTTTTGAATCAGAAGATCCTGAAGGTCTATACCCAGCTGTCAGGAAAGCGTTTTCGTCTGGGCTATAAGAACCGCTACCCAAACGGGCAGGTCGCATTTGAATGGACGGATGACATTTACCGCGTATTCCGCTCCGACGGAAAGAAGCTATGTGAGGCTTCTTTTGCTGACGGTAAAGTCAGAGACGGCTACGCCCTGATCAAACAGTCCGAAGATCCGGACTGGACGGTATATATAAGCGGAGAGTGGAGAGACGGCGTATTGATAAGAGAAGATACGCAGTACAGATATAAGAATATCATTGGTATATAAAATACATAATATAATTTAGGAGGAATTACTATGTTTAAAAAACTTGCAGATCAATTAAAGGGCAGCAACCGTACGCTGGTTTATACCGAGGGAACGGATCCCCGTATCCTGGAATCCGCAGCAAAGCTGGTTGCTGAGGATGTCATCAGCATTATCCTTTTGGGTAAAGTGGATGAAGTGAAAGCTGTGGCAGCGGAGAAAGGTTTCGATATCTCCAAATGCCAGATTATTGATCCCGCAGATTATGAACAGATTGATGAGATGGTGGCAGAGATGGTGGCTCTTCGCAAGGGCAAGATGACAGAAGAGCAGGTGCGTGCCGCCCTTGGTAAGAGTAATTATTTCGGAACCATGCTGGTTAAAATGGGTAAGGCTGACTGCCTTCTGGGCGGTGCGACTTACTCAACAGCTGATACCGTTCGTCCGGCATTGCAGCTGATTAAGACAAAACCGGGAAACAGTCTGGTAAGCTCAAGCTTTATTCTGGTGAAAGACGATGATAAACTTGCATTTGCCGATTGTGCCATCAACATCGATCCGACAGAAGATGATCTGGTGGAGATCGCTGCTGATACTGCAAAAACAGCTGCCACTTTCGGTATCGATGCAAGGATTGCCATGCTTTGCTATTCCACACTGGGATCCGGCAAAGGGGAAGATGTCACTAAGATGGTAAATGCCACTGCAAAGATCAGGGAACAGCATCCTGAGCTCAAGGTTGAAGGAGAACTTCAGTTTGACGCAGCGGTATCTCCTGTTGTAGCCCAGGTGAAATGCCCTGACTCTGAGGTGGCCGGCAAAGCCAATACATTCATCTTCCCGGATATCACTTCCGGTAACATCGGATATAAGATCGCAGCCCGCCTGGGCGGATATGAAGCCATCGGCCCGATCCTTCAGGGATTGAATGCACAGATCAATGACTTAAGCCGTGGCTGTAACGCAGATGAAGTCTATAAGATGTCCCTGGTTACCGCAGCATTGAGCTAAGTTTTAAGGAAGGGTACCCTCTTTTTTCAAAAGCATACACAGATAAGAAAGAGTCGTAGATTCTGATAAGGAGAGATCGAGATCATGTAATATGGTCTCGATTTTTTTTAGGGCTTTTTCCCTTCCCGATTCCTCTTCAACCATGATCTCCAGCTCAAGAAAAGAACCCAGATTCTCCACCTGATCCACACAGGCTTCCACCTCCTCTTTCCGGTAATACTGTCTCAGCTTGTTCACCGGAAAGAAAGGGGTATAACCAAGGGAACTTAAGATGGCATCGCAGGTCTGTGGGGAACTGATCTCCGTCTCCAGTTCTTTTCGGGTCATGGATATGTCATCTAACTTGGGTCCCTTGTAGGTCAGGATGCTTCTGGCGGTGAGCCGGGTCATATTATCACTCTGGCGGATGCGAAGTGCCTCATCTGTCTTCATAAAATCATGGGTTTTACTGTTATAGTACATATCAGATTCTCTGATCAAATCTTCGGCCACAAAACCGAGTTCCAGGAGCTTCCTCTCTGTGATTGAACGCCGGAACAAGGGAAGTTTCACTTCTACTTCTATCATGGGATTGGTCCTTTCTTGCAAATAATATTCCAGAATTAGTGTATCACAAGTTGTCGGAAAACGGAAAAATAAAAAAAAGATTCACGATTATTCATAATAAGCTGACACATTCCTGATGAATTTCCTGTCATTTCGTGCATTGCGTTTCATTTTATAGTATTGTATACTCAAAAATAGATGACCCCGGGACTTTTCGGGGGACTTGATTGTTAGCAGGCCAATAAAATACAGATTACCATAATTTAAAGGAGGCTATCCTCATGGAAATGATTTCAATTGAGAAAGAGTTAAGAGAGAATTCCTATCCCGGAAGAGGGATTATCATCGGAAAGTCCGCAGATGGCACCAAAGCTGTCACCGCTTACTTTATCATGGGAAGAAGTAGCAACAGCCGTAACCGTGTGTTCGTGGAAGAGGGAGAAGGGATCCGCACAGAGGCATTCGATCCTTCCAAGATGGAAGACCCCAGTCTTATCATCTATGCACCGGTTCGTGTTCTGGGTAACAAGACCATCGTGACAAACGGAGATCAGACAGATACCATCTACGAAGGCATGGACAGACAGCTTACCTTTGAACAGTCATTAAGAAGCAGAGAGTTTGAGCCTGACGGCCCCAATTTCACACCCAGGATCTCCGGCATCATGCACGTGGAGAAGGGCATCTATAACTATGCCATCTCCATCCTGAAGAGCAATGATGGTGATCCATCCGGATGCGCCCGCTATACATTTGCCTATGAGAATCCCAAGGCCGGAGAGGGACGTTTCATCTCTACTTACCTGCATGACGGCAACCCCCTGCCAAGCTTTGAAGGGGAACCCAAACGCATCGCCATCCCGGACGATATGGAAGAATTTGCTTCTATGCTGTGGGACAGCCTGAATGAAGATAACAAAGTGTCTCTGTTCGTTCGTTATATCGACATCGCAACCGGAACATACGAGACCAAGATCATTAATAAAAACCAGTAAATATCAGCAGGATTCAGGAGGTATAAGAATCAGATGAAAGAACTTGCTTTAAAATACGGATGTAACCCTAACCAGAAACCTTCCCGCATCTTCATGGAAGAAGGAGAACTTCCCATTAAGGTATTAAACGGAAAGCCCGGTTATATCAATTTTATGGATGCTTTTAACGGATGGCAGCTGGTGAGCGAGTTAAAGAGAGCTACCGGCCTTCCCGCAGCCACATCCTTCAAACATGTCTCCCCGGCAGGAGCTGCAGTGGGACTTCCCCTCACTGATACTCTGGCTAAGATCTACTGGGTGGATGACCTTGGAGAACTTTCTCCGCTGGCATGTGCTTATGCCCGTGCAAGAGGAGCTGACCGTATGTCTTCCTACGGCGATTTCGTATCTTTATCGGATGTGTGTGACGTGCCTACCGCAAATATGATCAAGAGAGAAGTATCCGACGGCGTCATTGCTCCCGGATATGAACCGGAAGCCCTGGAGATCCTCAAGAGTAAGAAAAACGGGAACTATAATGTGATTGAGATCGATCCCACTTACGTTCCGGCCACCCTTGAACGCAAACAGGTATTCGGCATCACTTTTGAGCAGGGAAGAAATGAACTGAATATCAACGATGATTTCTTCTCCAACATCGTGACAGAGAACAAAGATCTTCCGGCATCTGCTAAGATTGACCTGGCTATCGCCATGATCACTTTGAAATATACCCAGTCCAACTCCGTATGCTACGTAAAAGACGGACAGGCCATCGGTATCGGTGCAGGCCAGCAGTCCCGTATCCACTGTACCAGACTGGCAGGACAGAAGGCTGACAACTGGTGGTTACGTCAGTCCCCGCAGGTTATGAATCTTCCTTTCAAGGAGGAAATCCGCCGTGCAGAGCGTGACAACGCGATCGATGTCTACATGGGAGACGAGTATGAGGATGTTCTGGCAGACGGTACCTGGGAAAACATCTTCACTGAGAAGCCGGCAGTATTCACCAGAGAAGAGAAGAAGGCATGGCTTGCCACTCTCGAAAATGTCACCCTCGGCTCTGATGCATTCTTCCCATTTGGAGACAACATTGAGAGAGCCCATAAGAGTGGTGTAAAATACATTGCCCAGCCGGGTGGTTCTATCCGCGACGATAACGTGATCGAGACCTGCAATAAATACAACATGGTAATGTCATTTACCGGACTCAGATTATTCCATCATTAAGAAGCAAGTCATTCATTTCCCTTAATCGGGGAAATGAATGACTTTTTTATTTAATTCGTATATTTTTCCTTGTAATATGAATTGAATTTTAGTAGAATAGTAACGTGGAGTCTGTCGGGGATGACAATTACTTATAAAATTCGTTGATTTCTTGACCGCGGCATATCCACATAGAATAGTTAGGACGATATAGGAGGAACTAGTAATGAATGTTTACAAAACTGATGACATTAGAAACGTTGTACTTCTTGGGCACAATGGATGTGGCAAGACTTCCCTGGTTGAAGCGATGTCATTTGTAACGGGTATTATTAAAAGAATAAGAACTGTTGCTGAGGGTGGAACTGTCAGCGATTATGATAAAGAAGAAATTAAAAGAAAATTCTCCATTCAGACATCCATTATCCCTTTGGAAGTAGATGGCGTTAAGGTGAATGTTATCGATACTCCCGGATTGTTCGATTTCTCCGGTGAAGTTTATGAAGCACTTAGTGTTGCAGATGCAGCAGTGATCGTGATCAACGGAAAGTCCGGCGTGGAAGTTGGAACCAGAAAGAGTTTTGATTTCTGTGAGAAGAGAGGCATTCCGGTTATTGTATATATCTCCAATGTGGAAGACGAGCATGTGGATGCATCCGCTATCGTGGATGAACTTCGTGATTCCTACGGAAACAAGATCGTTCCTTTCCAGATGCCGCTTAAGGAAGGCCATGATTTCAAGGGCTTTATCAATGCAGCAAAGATGCTGGTCTGCACCGCTGCCGCAGACGGATCTGTCACAGAAGCACAGGTAGAAGAAGGCGACAATGATGAGCTGGATGATTACCATATGCAGCTCATGGAGGGAATCGCAGAGACCAGTGAAGAACTCATGGAGAAGTTCTTTGCAGAGGAGCCTTTCACTGCGGAAGAGATCAACGATGCCATCGTTACATCCGTTGCTCAGAGAGACCTCATGCCGGTAATCTGCGGAGCCATCAGTTCCACTTACGGAGCAAAGGTTCTTCTGGATGCCATGGTGAATTATTTCTCCGCACCGGGTAAGGTGGAGAATCAGTTCGTTGGCAAGAAGACAAAAACAGATGAAGATACGGTTGCTACATTTGACAACAGCAAACCGGTTGCCGCTTTCGTATTCAAGACCATCGCAGATCCGTTCGTTGGACGTTTCTCCCTGATCAAAGTAACAGATGGTGTCCTGAAAGCAGATTCCACGCTCTATAACTCCAACAAAGAGACAGAAGAGCGTATCGGTAAGTTATATGTCCTTAGAGGAAAGGATCAGATCGAAGTGGATGCTTTGAATTCCGGTGATATCGGAGCCATCGCCAAGCTTTCCGCTACCAAGACAGGTGACACTCTGTCCCAGAAGGCAGACCCGGTTCTCTATAATGCGATTCCTATGCCGGTACCATATACCTTCATGCGTTATGTTGCCAAGTCAAAAGGGGATGAGGATAAGGTTGCCACTGCCCTCAAGAAACTGATGGATGAAGATCTGACCCTCAATGAATTAAACGATAAAGCCAACCGTCAGATGCTTCTCTACGGTTTAGGTGATCAGCATCTTGAGATCGTTAAGAGCAAGCTTGCCGACCGTTATAAAGTTGAGATCGAACTGGTGAAACCGAAGGTAGCCTTCAAGGAGACCATCCGCGGTACATCCGAAGTTCGTGGTAAATATAAGAAACAGTCCGGTGGACATGGTCAGTACGGTGACGTATTGATGAAATGGGAGCCATCGGGTGATCTGGAAACACCATATGTATTTGAAGAGAAGATCTTCGGCGGCGCCGTTCCGAAGAACTACTTCCCGGCTGTTGAAAAAGGTATCGCAGAGAGCTGCTTAAAAGGACCTCTGGCCGGATATCCTGTAGTAGGTATCAAAGGTACTCTTCTCGACGGTTCCTACCATCCGGTAGACTCCTCCGAGATGGCCTTCAAGATGGCTTCCATCACAGCCTTCAAGAATGGTATCATGGAGTGTAAACCGGTTCTCCTTGAGCCGATCGTTAACCTGAAAGTTGATGTTCTTGACAGCAACACAGGTGATGTTATGGGCGATCTGAATAAACGTCGCGGACGTATCCTTGGCATGAATCCGCTGCCGGGCGGAAGACAGGAGCTCGAAGCTGACATTCCTCTGGCAAGCCTTGTGGGATACTCCACAGACTTACGTTCCATGACAGGCGGAAGCGGCGAATTCTCCTACGAATTCAGCCGTTACGAACAGATGCCGGCTGACGCTCAGGAAAAGGTTCTGAAGGAAGCGGAAGCCGAGAAGGAGAATGAAAAATAAATATGGTAAATGAAGCAATTGAATTTGCAACACAAGCACATAGCGGACAGTTTCGCAAAGGGACAAAGATACCTTTTATCGTACATCCTATGGAGGTTTTCTCCATCGTCGCCCGTATGACGGACAAAAAGGAAGTGTGGGTTGCTGCGATCCTGCATGATGTGGTGGAGGACTGTGAAGATGTGACCATCGAACAGATCAGAGACCGCTTCGGTGATTATGTAGCTTTTCTGGTCGCATCGGAGAGCGAAGATAAGAGTCTCTCCTGGGAGGAGAGGAAGCAGATCACCATAGATAGAACAGGCAGGCAGCCCATGGATGTCAAGTTTATCGCCTTGGCTGATAAACTATCCAACATCCGTTCTGTCTCCCATGATTATTTTGAGGTGGGAGACGAGTTATGGCAGAGATTCCGTATGAAGGATAAGGCCATGCAGGGCTGGTACTATAAAGGTATGTGTGAATCCCTGAAATCCCTGAGTGAATATGCAGAGTATCAGGAATTCTGCAGACTGGTTTCCATGGTGTTTGACTGATTTACCGTATGAATAATTATGCATGAACATACCCGGGGATCCCATGGATTCCCGGGTATTTTATAGTATTTCTTGCCTTTCATTCAGAAAAATATTGAAATATCTGTTGAAGAATGATTCAATTTATGATAATATTTTTCGGTCAGCACTTTTATGTTTTGATGTGTGCAAGTTCATTTCAGATAGATACAAGGAGGCATTCATGATAAATGTAGCAGTCTTAGGATACGGCACGATCGGCTCCGGTGTGGTGAAAGTCCTGCAGACAAATGTGGAAAGCATCGCAAGGAACGCCGGCGAGGAAATTGTCGTAAAGAGAATACTGGACTTGAGGGATTTTCCGGATGACCCCAACAATAAACTGGTGGTTCATGATTATAAGATCATTGAAGAAGACGAAGATATCCGGATCGTCGTGGAATGTATGGGAGGAATCCGTCCTGCCTACACTTTTGTTAAGACAGCCCTGGAGCAAGGCAGAAGCGTTGCCACATCCAACAAGGAACTGGTAGCCAAGCATGGGGCAGAACTGATCGCCATCGCCAGAGAGAAAAACTGTAATTTCCTTTTTGAAGCCAGTGTCGGCGGCGGTATTCCGCTGATCCGTCCTCTGAATTCTTCCCTCTGTGGTGACGTGATCGAAGAGATCACAGGTATCCTGAACGGAACCACCAACTATATGCTCACCAAGATGAATGAGGAAGGTCTGGCCTTTGATGACGTTCTGAAGGAAGCACAGGAAAAGGGTTATGCAGAACTCCATCCGGAGGCGGATGTGGAGGGGTATGATGCCTGCCGCAAGATCGCGATCCTCACCTCCCTTGTCACAGGCAAGCAGGTGGATTTTGAAGATATCCATACAGAAGGAATCTCCCAGATCACAGCGCAAGATTTCCGTTACGCCAAAGCTTTGAACTGTGGGATTAAGCTGCTGGCCAGGAGCTGGAAGAAGGATGATGTCTTCTATGCTATGGTAGCTCCTATTATGGTGGAACACAACCATCCGCTATATTCGATCCGTGACGTGTTCAATGCCGTGCATGTCCATGGAAATATGGTGGGGGACGTCATGTTCTACGGAAGAGGAGCCGGAATGCTGCCAACCGCCAGCGCAGTGGTATCAGATGTGGTGGAGTCCGTGCATGATCATAATGTAAACCAGAGATTGTTCTGGAGTTCCGAGAAACTGAAACTGGGCTCCCTGGCCCGCTGTGAAGGCCGGTTCTTTGTCCGCATGGATAAGGATGTGTCAAAAGAAGTCATCGAGGAAGCCTTTGGTCAGGTAGAGTACGTTTCCGTGGAAGGAATCGACGAGATGGCCTTTGTTACAGATGTGATGACGGAAGGCGCTTACTATCAGGCTGCCGGTACAGTAGGCCATGTGATCGGTATGATTCGTATGAATCACAGATAATGATTAAAAATATTAAAAATAATTAAAAAAATGTTATATTTTTTTATAAGAAGTATGAAAAAAGCTTTTCATACTTCTTTTTTTATGTTACAATATATATTACCCACCCTTGGAAAGAAATGGGAATAATGGAGGAAACGACATGAAAAGAGAAGGGTATTTATCATGGGATGCCTATTTTATGGGTGTCGCGCTTCTGTCCGCAGAGCGAAGTAAAGATAATAATACACAGGTAGGCAGCTGTATCGTCAGCCAGGATAATAAGATCTTATCCATGGGATATAACGGAATGCCCACCGGATGTAATGATGACCGGATGCCCTGGGACAGGATCGGTGATCCCCTTAATACCAAATATCTCTATGTATGTCATGCCGAGCTGAATGCCATCCTCAATTACAGCGGAGGGTCAGGCTCTCTGAAGGGCGCCAGGATCTACACTACCTTATTCCCATGTAATGAGTGTACCAAGGCGATCATTCAGTCAGGGATTCGCGAGGTAATCTATTATTCGGATAAATATGCGGATTCTGATTCCACCATAGCCGCAAAGCGTATGTTTGATATGGTGGGTATCCGGTATCGTCAGTATCAGCTGGAGGATAAGACCTTAACTCTTACCTTATAAAAATATTTGAATGAATATTAAAAAAATATTGACAATCCCACATACGGATGATATAGTATAGAAGTTGTTGCGAGACAACAAAAAAGGAAGAAGAGTATCCACTCTCACCTCAGCACATTTGGTGACTCGGGTTAATATCGTTATATTATATACAGTTCGTATTGTTGTATAGTATAGGTATGTGTGGATAGTTTTCGGACTATCCTTTTTTCTATTGTTTTTCTATATATGAGATGATTTTCAGATTATTTACTACGGAGGTGCACAGCTATAAACGATTTAATGATTAATGAACAGGTACGTGACAGAGAGGTTAGAGTAATCAGTGAAAGCGGGGAACAGCTTGGTATCATGTCAGCCCGTGACGCCATGAAGCTTGCTCGTGAGGCAGAACTGGATCTCGTCAAGATCGCCCCCAATGCCAAACCGCCTGTATGTAAAATTATCGATTATGGTAAATACAGATATGAGCTTGCACGTAAAGAGAAGGAATCGAAGAAGAAGCAGAAGACCATCGATGTGAAAGAGGTCCGTCTGTCTCCCAATATCGATAAGAACGATCTTAACACCAAGATTAATCAGGCAAGAAAGTTTTTATCCAAGGGTGATAAGGTTAAAGTGACCCTTCGCTTCCGCGGACGTGAGCTTGCCCATGTAAATGACAGCAAGATCATTCTCGACGAGTTCGCTACACAGCTTAGTGATATTGCAGTTGTAGAGAAAAAACCTAAATTCGAGGGCAGGAGCATGATCATGTTCCTGGTGGAAAAACGCTGATATTTTTATAAGATAATGGATTAGGAGGATTTTTATCATGCCAAAAATGAAAACCAGCAGAGCTGCCGCAAAGCGTTTCAAAAAAACCGGTACAGGCCAGTTAAAGAGAAATAAAGCTTACAAGAGCCATATCTTGACAAAGAAAACAACCAAGAGAAAAAGAAATCTTAGAAAATCAACGATCATGGATGAGTCTAATGTAAAGAACATGAAGAAGATCTTACCATATCTTTAATCGTATAGAGGAGGTTTGTAATAATGGCTAGAGTAAAAGGTGGCCTTGGTGCCAGGAAAAGACATAACAGAGTATTAAAGCTTGCGAAAGGTTACAGAGGAGCCAGATCTAAACAGTATAGAGTAGCAAAACAGTCCGTAATGAGAGCTTTGACAAGTTCTTACGCAGGAAGAAAACAGAGAAAGAGACAGTTCAGAAAACTTTGGATTGCACGTATCAATGCTGCAGCCAGAATGAACGGTTTATCATACAGCAAGTTTATGTACGGCTTAAAATTAGCAGATATCGAAGTGAATAGAAAGATGCTCTCCGAGATGGCAATCAGCGATCCGGCAGGCTTCACAGCTCTTGCAGATCTGGCAAAGAGCAAATTAGCGTGATGGTAAAGACCAGCGAACGAAAGTTCGCTGGTCTTTTTTATTACTTAAAAACTTGTTTTAGCAAAAAATAACATGTTTTTGAGCGTATTTATATATTTTTTGTACATTTGTACTAGACCCAATCCTAAGGAGAAAGGAGCAAAGAGAAAATGAAGAAAAGTATGAAAAGGATGATCCTGATCTGCGCCGCGCTTGTGTTATTCTGCGCCGGAACGATCGCCAACGCATCGGTCACTTACAAGAGTGGATCGAAGACAAAACTTTATAGTGGAGCCTACTATAAAGTATACTATGAGGGAAAACTTGTTACCAATGATGCAAACCCGGCACTGCTGATCAATGATAATATCATGATTCCTTACAAGCATTGCCTCAAACTGCAGGGGCCATTTGTGAAGGCTTCTTTCAAGAAAATGAACAAAAAGCTCACCATGAGATTGGGTACTAACAAAATCAGAATGTACCTGAATAAGAAGTATGCTTATGTGAACGGTAAGAAGAAGAAGATCAACACCGCTCCGAGATACGCATGGGTGAACGGCGCCC
>CAMNGO010000020.1 GCA_946538445.1 uncultured Lachnospiraceae bacterium | reverse complement strand
AGCAAGCGACGAAAAAATAGCTGATGGTCATCCCGAAGATGGATTATTTCATAATTGTATTAGTACGCAAAAAGCAGACGGGCCCGGTAGTTTTAACTACCGGGCCCGTCTGCTTTTAACACTTTCCATATAGAGGAGATTTATAATAGCAGTCTTTCAATCTTCTATGCAGTAGTCGTGGTTGCCTCCTGCTGATTGATCTGATCTTTCCATTTTTTACGCTCCACAAAACGTCCCATCACAAAAGCGATGATACCAACGCCGATACCTGTCTGAACACAGAAGAGCATGCTCTCTACTTCTCCGGGAAGTTCTCCGCCAAGGGCAGATTCAAGGATTGGAGTGAACCACGGTTCGTATTCTTCACCCTGGATCTCGGAGATGATCTCTCCACCTTTATCGTCTGATCCGCCAAAATCTGCATCCTTCAGTGCGAACAACGGTACAGCTGCAATCAATACAGCGATTATCAATAAACCGATTACTGTTTTCTTATTACTTTTCTTTTCAGTCATGGTATAACCTCCTGTTTATTTCAATACATTTTCCTAATAATCTGTCATATATGTTTCTGTTTTTTTATACGAAGCTTAATTCTTTGAGTTCTTCATTTGCGTAAGTCTCAAGTCCGATCACGATAACTACTGTAAGAATTCCTTCGATGATTGCCAAAGGAATCTGTGTTGCCGCAAAGTTGGCAAGGAATTTTACAAGAGCTGCTGCAAAACCACCTGCATGATATGCTGCTGCAAGCTCAACGCTGGTTACACAATATGTGAAAAGATCACCAAAAAATGCTGCTAAAAAGATAGTTACTTTCTTGTTTACGCCTGCTTTCTTTAAAGCTCTGTAGATTGCCCAGGATACGATAGGACCGGCGATCGCCATGGAGAAGCAGTTTGCTCCAAGAGTGGTAAGTCCGCCATGTGCCAGTAAGATTGCCTGGAAAACGAGTACGATCAGTCCTAAGATACTGGTTACGCAAGGTCCGAAGAGGATGGCTCCAAGGCCGGTTCCTGTCATGTGGGAACAACTTCCTGTTACGGACGGGATCTTCAGGGATGAGATTACAAATACGAAAGCACCTGTGATTGCCAGAAGTGTGATTGCTTTTCTGTCATTGGCTACGATTTTGCGGATCCCGATAAATCCAAGTATTACGAACGGGATACAAACTACGTACCAGAATACGCACCAGCCGAGAGGAAGATATCCTTCCATTACATGCATTGCATTTGCTACCGGTGCAAAGGCGAATAAGGAGAGCATCGCAACCAGCAATGTTCTGATCATATTCTTCGTGTTCAGTTTAAAGCCGTTCTCAACAGCTGTGTTTTTTCTTTCTTCCTTCTGTTTCAATAAGTTTTTCATTTCTTTTCCTCCTTCAAATGATTTCCTTTCTTAAAGTGTAAAAAGTATAATTATTGATATTGTGTATTGCTTTTTCTGTATCATTTTAAGCAGTACCAACTTTGTTGTGTCTTAATTATATATCATTTTAATACTTTTGAAAGATATTTATTTGATACTAACGCGTGTTTTTTTGGTTTTTAATCCTCTTTTATAGTATATTTTTTTGCAAACTACTATCATGTGCTGTGCAAATAACTATCTCAAAAGGATATAGTATCATTTTTAAATATGTGTTATTATAATATCAAATACATACACTACATCATTTTAATATTTAAATATAAGGTACTTTATAAAATATCAGGTACAATATAATAAGAAAGGAGTATATTCATGGCAAAAGAATTCGGTTATTGTAGCTCCGGCTGCACCAGGCCACAGTTTGATAAACAGATTGAAGGAATCAATCACGCATATCCAAATGCGATCATAATTAAAGAGCTCTACTCCAAGACCGTGACAGATCGGACAGAATTAAAGAAGCTTATGTCTCAGTTGGAGAAGGAAGATACTCTGGTTGTATATTCTATGGACCGTTTGAGCCGTAATGCTCAGGAATTATTTGATTATTATAAAGATCTGTCTGACAGAGGTGTGAATCTGATCTTTATCAGCCAACCTTTTATGAACACGGATATCTACTTATCTATATATAAGGAAATGATCTCCCAATCCCCCGCTTCAGAGCATCCTGTGATCAAAAACAGCCTCCAGCAGCTTCTTCAAGCCCAGATTTCCAAGGTTCTTGAAAAATCCTGGGAAGACTTACAGGCCCAGCGAAGCCATATGAAAGAAAGTTACGAACAGGCTAAGACGCTGGATAAGCAGCCGGGAACTGTCAGGGCAAAGAGATACGAGTCCCGGAAGTCTTTCATGGTCAAAGAACTGATCAGAAAATATAACCAAAACTATGACGGATTCATGAATGATGTTCAGACCATGGACCAGATTCGAAGTGAGATGGGAACTATCTCAAGAAACACCTATTATAAATATAAGAAGGAACTGGCAGAGGACGAGAGATAAAAAAGAAAACAAAGTTAATAATCAAAATTAAAAATCAATATTTTCCCCGAAAAGGACCATTTGCTGATTATCATAAGATCAAAAGTGGTCCTTTTTAATATTATTTCACTTATTTTGATACTCATTTCACAAATTAATACTCTTTAGTATCAATTTATTATCTTTAATTAGTCTTATTTTGATATATAATAGTATCAAGAACTTTTAATACTGATAAAACACGGAGGAGAAAAAATGGAAAAAATAATTACAATCTTTTTGATTATCGTGGCTGCAGCAATGTTTGCCCACGGATTATGGAAAGGAAGGCATAATCATCATCATTTCCATATCGGCCACTCCCATGGCGGATCCCTGGGGATCGATGCTCTTGCATACAGCTCGAAGATGCGGAGTTGGAATGCCGGTTATAAAGTACTTCTGGCTACCATCTGCCTGATCCTTTGTATTGCATTTAATAACATCTACGTCTCCATCGCTGTCATCCTTACAATGGGATACCTTACAGTAGTCGTTGGAGAGCTGGAATTTGACCATTACATTTCCATGATGACCATCCCGATCGTTTTCATGGTAGTGGGAGCCATCACCATCGCCATAGGCTACTCCCTCAAGCCGATTGGTGAATACAACCTGCACGTATTTAATCTGTTCTACATCTACTGGTCCAAAAAAAGTCTGCTCCTGGCAGCAAAGCTGATACTGAGAGCCTTTGGAGCAGTCAGTGCCCTCTATATGATGACACTGACAACCCCGCTGACCGAGCTGGTTTCTGTGCTTCGTAAGGTCCATATGCCCAAACTGATCGTAGAGCTCATGAACATGATCTACCGTTACATCTTTATCATGCTTGAAACATACACCCGTCTTAAAAACTCCGCGGAATCTAGACTGGGCTATGTAGATTTCAGAACATCCTGTTACACCTTTGGTCAGATTGCCAGCAATCTCTTTATCGTGACTCTTAAGAAGGCCAATGCTTACTATAACGCCTTGGAAGCCAGATGTTACGATGGAGAACTGAATTTCCTGGAAGAGGAAAAACCGGTGAAAACATGGCAGATTGCTTTTGCCATCGCCTTTCTCTTCGTCTTATTCGCAATCTGGTTTCTTACCAGATAGAGGAGCAGCAAATATTAAGAAACATTACATTATTTAGATGATAGAAGGAGAACCATCATGAAAAGAAGAAATGAGGAACCTATCTTACAGGTAAAAGATTTACATTTCAGCTATAACGACGAGAAAGAAACCTTAAGAGGAATCAGCCTGGACATATATGAAGGTGAAAAAATTGCGGTGCTTGGATCCAACGGAGCCGGCAAGTCCACTTTCTTTCTTAATATAAACGGAGTATTAAAATCATCTTCCGGTCAGATCTGTTATCGTGGAAAGACCATCGATAAGAAAAGCCTGAATGAGTTGAGAAAAAATGTAGGTATCGTATTCCAGGATGCAGATAATCAGATTATCGCCTCCACGGTGGAAGCAGAAGTATCCTTCGGTCCCATGAACCTGAAGTTGCCCCGCCAGGAAGTAATCGAGCGTGTTGACAAGGCTCTTGCCTATATGAACATCAGTGATTTCAAAAAGCGGGCACCCCACTATCTCAGCGGTGGAGAGAAAAAGAGAGTCAGCATCGCGGATATCATCGCCATGGAGTCCGAGATCATCATTTTTGACGAACCCACGGCTGCCCTGGATCCGCTAAATGCAGCCATGTTGGAAGAAGTTCTTGGAAAGATGAACGAAGAAGGCAGAACCATGCTTATCTCCACTCATGATGTAGATTTTGCCTACCGTTGGGCAGATCGCGTGATCGTGTTCAGCAACGGTCAGATCATCGCTGACGACACTCCATTTAATATCTTCTGTCAGGAAAATATCCTGGAACAGGCAAGTCTGAAACATCCCACCATGTTTGATGTATGCAGGATTATAGAAGAACAAAGTGAGATTACCACACAGGAAAGCTATCCCAGAAATATCAACGAATTCAAGGAATTCATGAACAAGTTATTACTCACTAAAAACTATTGACAAAGTGTCTCACTTCGTTTATAGTGTACCTATACCCCTATGGGTATAAGACAAACCAAGTATTTTATATAATTTTCTATTTTATCTTAAGGAGGTAATACTATGTTATTCTTAAAGAAAGAGATTCTTATTTCCGTATTAGGCGGTTTTGTTCTCGGCAAAGCCGGAGAGACAATCTTCGGAAGTGAAACAGCCAGAAAAGTATACACCAAGGCTGCAACCGGAGCCTTTATCGCCAAGGATTCCATCATGGATTCCGTAGAAAAGATCCAGGCAGAAGCCATGGATATCGCGGCAGAAGCAAGAATTGAAGCAGATAACTATCAGGCAAAAAAGGATGGTACTTTTGATATGTTTGAAGGATTTGAAGAAGAAGCATCCGATCTTGATGAAAGTGTTGTTGAAGCATAGAGAGGTAGTGTCCCATGAAGTACTGTATTAAACATCAGACGGATGGGCAGATCCATATCATACTGCCATATCGGCGTCTGACAGATACAGAGGCAGACGTGCTCTACTATGGCCTGCTCGAAACACAGGATGTAATCTCAGCCCATGTATTTCAGCGTACTGCGGCAGCTGTGATTCGCCACAAAAAAGGAGCAGCAAAGAAGATTCTGCAAAGACTAAACGATCTGGATCTTCATAGTCAGGAGGCTATCGACGCACTGCCTGGTGTATCTGCCCGCGCCACAAATGAAGAATTCAAAGATAAGGCGGCTACAAAGATTCTTATCCGCCTGGCCAAAAGGACTTTGCTCCCTTTCCCGCTGCGCGCCGTCTGGACCATATGCAACGGCGCTCCTTACATCCGGGAAGGCTTAAAGGATTTATTCCAGCGCAACTTCAGCGCGGAAATCGTACACGCTTCCGCAATCCTGGCATCTCTCCTGACAAGAGATTTTAACACAGCAAGTTCCATCATCTTCCTCACTGATATGGGTGAGATGCTGGAAGAATGGACATACAAGAAATCCGTGGATGACCTGGCCCAGTCCCTGCAGCTAAATGTAACACAGGTCTGGAAGCAGGGAGAAGACGGTTCCCTGATCAAATGCAGCATACAGGAGATCAATGACGGTGACTGTATCCATGTCGGTATGGGCAGCATGATTCCACTTGATGGTGTGGTAGTCTCAGGTGAAGCCATGGTAAACCAGGCTGCACTAACCGGGGAATCCGTACTGGCAGCCAAACGTCCGGAAAGCACTGTCTTTGCCGGCACGGTATTAGAAGAAGGAGAACTTGTCATCTCCGTGCAAGCCGTCTCAGGCAAGACTCGTTATGACCGTATCGTCCAGCTGATTGAAGAATCAGAAAGCATGGTTTCTGTCACTCAGAGCCGTGCAGAGAAAGTGGTCAGCCGTCTGATTCCGTACACCTTTGGAACCTCGATACTGACAGGTCTCCTGACCGGCAATCTGACCAAGGCTGCTTCTGTTCTGATGGTAGACTTCTCCTGTGCCATAGAAGTTGCTATGCCTATCGCCGTTTTATCCACTATGCGGGAAGCCGGACGAAATCAGATTACCGTAAAAGGCGGTAAGTATCTTGAAATGGTTTCCGAGGCTGATACCATCGTATTTGATAAGACCGGTACCTTAACCAATGCCACACCTGTGGTAGAAGAAGTTCTGGCGCTGGATGGAAGGGATGAAAATGAGATGTTGGCTCTGGCAGCCTGTCTGGAGGAACATTTCCCCCACTCTCTGGCAAACGCCGTTGTGAAAGCCGCAAAAGACCGTTCTTTATCTCATGAAGAGCTGCATACAGCACCAAATTATATCGTAGCCCACGGTATTATCTCCACCTTGAATGGGGAGAAAGTCGTGATTGGAAGCAGTCATTTTGTTCTGGAAGATGAAGGGGCTTATATCTCCGAAGAAGACCGGGAGAAGGTTCTGGCCATGCCGACCCAATATTCTCGTCTCTATATGGCCATCGGCAACCGGATGGCCGCCGTTATCGGCATCTCGGATCCCATCCGGCCAGAGAGTACTCAGATTATCCAGTCACTGCGTGATGCCGGTATCAAACACGTCGTCATGATGACCGGAGACAGTGATCGTACTGCCAGGGCCATCGCAGAGCAAGCCGGAATCACAGAGTACTATTCCGAGGTATTACCGGAAGATAAAGCCAGATATGTACAGGCTGAAAGAGATAAGGGGCGTAAAGTCATTATGATTGGTGACGGTATCAACGACTCTCCTGCTCTGTCAGCAGCAGATGTAGGAATCGCCATCAAAGAAGGCGCAGATATCGCAAGAGAAATCGCCGATATCACTCTCTCCGGAAAAGAGCTGGAGAAGCTTGTAGTTCTCAGGTATCTCAGCAAAGAACTGATCGACAGGATGAACCGGACAGCATGGTCCGGGATTGTATTCAACGGTGCCATCCTGTTAGGAGGTATCGCAGGTCTGGTCAGCCCCGGAACGGCAGCCCTTCTCCACAATATGTCCACCATCGGCCTCTGCCTCAATAACATGCAGAACATTCTTCCGGAGGAAGATGAAGTGATATTATAAATCAGGGAGGAATTCTTATGATTGAATGTATGGATATGAACAATCTCCACAGAAGACTTAAGAAGATTCAAGGTCAGGTGGCCTCCATCGACCGGATGATCGAGGAAGATATCCCTTGTGAGGATATCCTCTCCCAGATTAATGCCGCCAAGTCCGCCCTACACAGATGCGGACAGATTATATTGGAAGGACACATTCAACATTGTGTGCTGA
Organism: uncultured Lachnospiraceae bacterium; assembly: GCA_946538445.1. GTDB lineage: Bacteria > Bacillota > Clostridia > Lachnospirales > Lachnospiraceae > Anaerobutyricum. The sequence continues at coordinate 11,798 of CAMNGO010000020.1, read as the reverse complement.
ACGGAATTCAGCACGGAGATGCTGAAAAAACTGTGAAAGAATTCACCAAGGCGGTAGAACGCTTTGCAAATATGTCATAAGGTTTTAGGTTTACGGGGAGCATCCCAATCGGTGCTCCCCGTTTTTTTGATTTTCAGGGAAATTATGGGGATTGCAAAATACGATAAGTCGTGTATAATATTAGTTAGTTTTAACTAATATTATAGTAGGGGGGGTCAGACCCCTCCCGGGGGTCTGACCCCCCCCTACCCCCCTTACCCACACACAGAAAGAATCATGTTTTTGCAATTAGATCGTATCAAAAAATCATATGGAAACGGCGATAATGCCACGCTTGTGCTCAAGGGAATTGACCTTGGTCTTGAACGGGGGGAATTCTGTGTTCTTCTAGGCCCATCCGGTTCCGGCAAGTCTACCTTACTGAATATCATCGGTGGTATCGACAGTATGGACAGCGGGACCATCACCATCGATGGAGAACTGATGAATCAGATGAAGGAGAAACAGCTGACACGTTATCGCAGGACCCACCTGGGTTATGTCTTCCAGAGCTACAACCTGATTCCCAATCTCACGGTACGGGAAAATATCGAGGTGGGAGCCTATCTTTCAAAAGACCCTTTGCCTGTGGATGAACTGCTGCATGTTCTGGGTCTTTATGATCACCGCAATAAACTCCCCAACCAACTCTCCGGAGGACAGCAGCAGAGAACTGCCATCGGAAGGGCCGTTGTAAAGAAACCGGACATCCTTCTGTGTGATGAACCCACCGGAGCACTGGATTATACCACTTCCAAAGAGATCCTTAAGTTAATCGAGACCGTTAACCAGACCTACAAAAGTACCGTAATCATGGTAACTCACAATGATGCTCTTAAACATATGGCAGACCGTGTCATCTCTTTGAAGGATGGAGAAATCACTAACAATTATCTTAATGAAAATAAATTACCTGCGGAGGAACTGGAATGGTAATGCCCCGAATGTCTCCACTTATCCATCGGATTCCGAGGGAGCTTCGCTCTGATCTTGGAAAATATCTGGTCATTTTTATCCTGCTGACAGCCAGCATCGGCCTGGTCAGTGGATATCTGGTGGCAGCAGAAAGCATGATCACAGCCTATAATGGCAGCTTCGACAAATACCACATAGAAGACGGAAATTTTCTTCTCTCCAAGAGGGCCAACCGGTCGCAGATTCGTAAGATGGAAGGGCTTGGAATACAAATCTATGAGAATTTCTATCGGGAGATGCCTTTGGACAACGGGAGTACTCTGCGTTTTTTTAAGGATAGAACACAGATTAATCTTCCTTGTCTTATGAAGGGGCGCCTTCCCGAGAAACCGGGGGAGATTGCCATCGATCGTATGTATGCAGATAATAATCACCTTCGGGTAGGAGATCAGATTTCCGGCAGTTCCGCTACATTTACCATTACGGGCCTGGTAGCCCTCTCTGATTACAGCAGTCTGTTCCAGGATAACAACGATATGATGTTCGATTCCATTCTTTTTGGAGTGAGTCTGGTTACCGCAGAAGAATTCGACTCCTGGGATCAGGACACCCTTCGTTTCAGTTATTCCTGGTCCTATAACACTCCGCCCCGGTCAGAAGAAGAAGAAAATAAGCTGGCTGAGGACATGATGAAGAAGATCAATGCCATCGTTTCCCTGGAATCTTTTACTCCCAGATATACCAATCAGGCCATTATGTTTACCGGTGATGACCTGGGGAGTGACCGGGCCATGATGCAGGTCCTTCTGTATATCATTGTCCTGATTATCGCCTTTGTCTTCCGAATCATCATCCAGGACACTATCCAGAAAGAATCCGCAGTAATTGGAACTCTGCGTGCTTCAGGATATACAAAAATGGAATTAATCCGTCACTATATGGCTTCCCCTGTAATCATCACCCTGATCAGTGCTCTGATCGGCAATCTCCTGGGATATACCTTCCTGAAAGATTTCTGTGCCGGTCTCTATTACTCCAGCTACAGTCTGCCCACCTATGTTACCCTGTGGAACAGCTCTGCCTTCTTTCAGACGACGGTCATTCCCATTCTGATTATCATGATCATCTGCTTTTTCAGCCTTCTCGGAAAGCTGTCCCTTTCTCCTCTGTCTTTCCTGCGGAAAAATCTGCAACGAAAGAAGACCCGGAAAGCATTTCCCCTGTCTCCCCGAATCCCTTTTTTCTCACGATACCGCATCAGAGTAATTCTCCAGAATAAAGGGAACTATATCATGCTTTTTTTTGGCATCATCTTTGCCAATTTTCTGCTGATCTTCGGGCTCGCCCTTCCCTCGGTCCTGGACCATTACCAGGAAGGTATCGGGAATAATATGTTAAGCAAGTATCAATACATCCTCCAGTTCCCAATGTCTGCTGTAAAAGAGGACATGAAGCTGGAAGATCTTCTGTCCCTGATTCTCTTTTACTCGGACGTGGAGACAGATGTGGAGGACGCGGAGAAATTTACCGCCTATTCCCTAAGTACTCTCGGTGACGGCCGATACAAAAAAGAAGAAATCTCCTTGTATGGAATCGATAAGAAAAGTAAATATGTACCCTTGGATGTGACAGGGGATCAGGTCTATATCTCGTCCTCTTACGCTGAAAAATACAAGTTACAGCCAGGGGATACCCTCACCTTGAAAGAAAGATATGAAGATAAAACCTACCACTTTACCGTGAGTGGTATCTATGACTACGAAGGCAGCCTCTGCCTGTTTATGAATCAGAATAAGCTCAATGATCTCGTGGATCTTGGTTCGGACTATTTCTCTGGATATTTTTCCAACCAGGAGATTAAAGATATTGATAAAAAGCATCTCTCTACCGTTATTGATTATGAATCCCTGACCAAGATCTCCCGGCAGCTTCAGAAATCCATGGGAAGTATGATGTATCTGGTGGATGCTTTCTCAGTGCTGATTTTCATCGTTTTAATCTATCTGATGTCCAAGATTATCATCGAAAAGAATGCACAGCATATCTCCATGTCCAAGATCCTGGGGTACAACAACAAAGAGATCAGCCGTCTCTATATCACGTCCACTACCTTTGTCGTGATCGCTTTCCTGCTGATCTCTCTGCCTCTTGAGAATACCCTTCTCAAAATCATATTTGAAATGTTTGTCATGACCAGTATCTCCGGCTGGATCCCCTACTGGCTGGATCCCATGATCTACGTCCGGATGTTTCTTCTCGGATTCGGGACTTACCTGGTTGTCGCTCTTCTGGAATATAAGAAAATACAGAAGATTTCCATGGAAGAGGTATTAAAGAATGTAGAGTAATCTATTTCCAGTCCTCTTTCGTCAGAAGGTTCACATGGCCGGTCCTCCTTTCATGCATAAGGGGGACATCAAGGCCTTCCGTAGTCCATTGATAGCGGAAACCGCACTTTTCCTGCACCCTTTTCGACTTGGTATTTCCGTCATAATATCCGCACCAGACCTTCTGCATACCAATATCTTCAAAGGCATGACGAAGAATCTCCCTTACTGCTTCCGGCACGATTCCCTGTCCCCAGAAGGGCTTTCCAAGCCAGTATCCCAGTTCACATTCGTCATCCCTATCTGTCAGGTCCGTGTGCCCATTCAGCTTAAGTTCGACGGCACCGATCGCTTTGTTGTCTGTTTTCAGACAGATTGCATAGGCCTCTGCACCATGAAATACATTTCGGATGACATCCAGGCTTTCCTCAACACTCCGATGAGGCGGCCATCCGGCAATTGGTCCCACCTCCGGATCTTTGGCATATCGATAGAGATTCTCTGCATCTCTTTCGTCCCATTTCCTTAGGATAAGCCGTTCTGTCACAAGCAGGTCATCCACATCAACCAGCGAAAAACCTTTCTCCATAAGAAGTTGGGCAGTGACACCGGCGGCTTCTGTCAACCTGCCGGAAAATGTACCGTCATATCTCTGATTCACTCCACAGCTGGGACTCCTGGATTGCAGCACGATCAGGTCCGGTTGCTCTCTTTTGGCTATCTCCAGGCACTTTGCCGCACCTTCCCGGAATTCCCTGTCTACAATCCTCCCGTCCCTGGTCTTTACCAGACCATCGCAGATTTCGGAAGGCACCCGTGGAGTCGACAGACCACCCATCTGCTCCGGGCAGACAGGAATCACCTCGTTACCGTTCATTAATTTCAATACCTTCTCTGTGCGGTTGTTTCCGCCGTTGTATTTACAATTGTCACCTGTCAGGCAGGCACTCACCATAATCTTCATTGCTATTCCCCTTCACTGCGTTAATTACTGTCTTGAATTTTCCTTTATTTAATTCTGTATTATAATCCATATCAATGATTCCATCAATTATTGAGTGCCTCTATATGTTCTATCAGAATCCTCCTCCGCAGTCCTTCCTTGAGATGGTCCATACTTTATGTTATGATTAGAAGCAAAAAAAGAGGAGGAAAAAATATGATTTACAGAGATTTTCAGGATATCAGGCTCTCCGCCCTCGGTTTTGGAGCCATGCGCCTTCCGGTCATCGGTGGAGATGACAGCAAGATTGACGAAGCCGCTGCCTTGCATATGGTAGACACCGCCATGAAGGAAGGCATCAATTATTATGATACCGCATGGGGATACCACAGCGGCAACTCTGAGCTGGTCATGGGAAAGGCTCTGGCCCGGTATCCGAGAGAAGATTTTTATCTGGCTACCAAGTTCCCCGGCTATGACCCCTCCAACTGGGGAAAGGTAGAAGAAATCTTTGAGCGGCAGCTGGAGAAGCTGGGTGTGGATTATTTTGATTTTTACCTTTTCCACAATGTGTGCGAGATGAACATCGATGCCTATCTGGATGATGAGAAATACGGCATCTACAGTTACCTCATAAAACAGAAACAAAACGGCCGGATTAAGCACCTGGGCTTCTCCTGCCACGGCAGTATGGATGTGCTGAAACGCTTTCTTGATGCCTACGGTAAAGATATGGAATTCTGTCAGCTTCAGCTGAATTATCTGGACTGGACCTTCCAGGGTGGCAAGGATAAAGTGGCTCTTCTGGATGAATGGAATATCCCGGTGTGGGTTATGGAACCCCTGCGTGGCGGCAAACTGGCTCAGCTGGCTCCGGAATATGAAAATGAACTGAAGAAACTCCGCCCTGAGGAGGAGATTCCCGCATGGGCTTTTCGCTTCTTAGAGAGCATTCCTTCTGTAACGGTGATCCTTTCCGGTATGTCCAATGAGGAGCAGCTCGTTGATAATCTTAAGACCTTCTCCGAGGAAAAAACGCTTTCTGAATCAGAGATGAATGCAGTGCTCGGCATGGCGGAAAAAATGCTATCCGTGGGTACTGTTCCCTGTACGTCCTGTCATTATTGTGTAAGTCACTGTCCGCAGGAACTGGATATCCCAGGTCTGCTTAATCTGTATAACGAGCACGCTTACACCGGTGGCGGATTTATCGCTCCTATGGCCTTGAGTGCTCTTTCGGAGGACAAGCGTCCCCAGGCATGTATCCAATGTCGCAGCTGTGAGGAAGTCTGTCCGCAACAGATTAAGATTTCCGAAGTACTTGCTGATTTTTCTGAAAAGCTTGGATGAATTTGACAGCAGAAAGGAGAATCCCATGAAAGAGATCTATCTGGCCGGCGGATGTTTCTGGGGTATGCAGAAATTTTTCGACCAATTTGACGGGGTAGAAGAAACAGAAGTTGGTTATGCTAACGGCCCGGACCACAAACCTTCTTATGAGGAGGTCTGCAATAACAGTGGACATGCTGAGACGGTCAGAATCTCTTATGATGAGACACGTCTGTCACTGACAAAGCTCCTGGAATACTATTTTATGGTAATTGATCCGGTTTCCGTAAACCGTCAGGAAAATGACATCGGGCTCCAATATCGTACCGGTATTTATTATACGGAAGAAGACCAGGTTGCACAGATCATGCCTGTCTATGAGAAAGAGCAGAAAAAGGTCGGCATGCCATTGGCCGTCTCTGTCGAGAAGTTGAAGAACTTCTTCTCCGCAGAGGAATACCACCAGAAATATCTGGATAAGAATCCGGGAGGCTATTGTCACATACCGGAAACATATTTTCATTTATCATAATACTGATTAGTCAGAAGAAAACTGCAAGGAGCCTGGGGTATGAAACCCCAGGCTCCTTATTCTTTGAATGATATATGTTTACTGTTTCATCTGCCCGTATTTACAGTCATCACAATAGAGCAGACGATGTGTGTCCTTTACCTGGCAGACATCTGCCGACCATCGGCACAGATTCTGTAATATAGGTACTGCTCTGTGCCCCTTCTCGGATAAGCGATACTCCACATGAGCCGGTATTTCATGGCATACCCGGCGGCAGATAATCTGATGACTTGTCAGTTTTCTCAGGACTCCGGACAAAGCTGTATCGGAGATTTCCGGCAGATAGTCTTTGAATTTGCTGTAGCGTATAGTCTCATTATGGGCAAGAAGACATATGATGCGGATGTCCCATTTCCCCTTGAACAGAGATATGGCATATTCAAATGGGCACAGGTTCTCATCCGGGATTTTTTTCTGATACATAATACGTTCTCTCCTCTTTAACTAAAGAAAGATTTGGCTGCTCAATAATTTGTGAGTCAATAATATTATATCAGATAGATGCTATAATAATGGATATATACGACTACAATACTGGTAGAATCTGGGCGGGGAGGAATACGCATGATGAATACCGAAGAGAAAATCAATCCGATACCTTTTCGAAAAAAAGAAGACCTTAACCTCTATGGTCTGGCTTTTAATGTACCGGTTACCCTGGATGGGAAAACAGTTATCGCAGACCGGGTTGTGAAGACGGCCTGTCCTCACAATTGTTATGATACCTGTGGCCTGCTGGTGTATGTAAAGGATGAGAAAGTGATTAAGATCGAAGGAGATCCTGATCATCCCATCACAAAAGGAACCCTCTGTCTGAAAGCTATGGCTAATGTACAGAAAATCAACAGTCCGGACCGTGTCAAATATCCCATGCTTCGTATCGGTAAGCGTGGGGAAGGAAAATTTAAAAGAATCACCTGGGATGAGGCTATGGATTACATGGCAGATAAAATTCGAACGATCTGTAATACTTATGGTTCGGAGGCCATGATGGAATATGGCTATTCAGGCAACCGAGAATACATGGCAAAGGCTGTAAGTGCCAGACTTTGGAATCTGCTTGGAGCGACAAAGCTTGTGGGAAGCTTCTGTGTTTTATCCGGGATTTCCGGATCCCAGTGCAGTGTGGGAAGTCAGAGCACCATGGTTCCGGATATCTGGGCTGATCATGCAGAAGTCATCATGATGGTTGGCTTGAATCCCACTGCCACCCATCCTCACGTCTATCCTTACCTCTACCGTGCCATGGATCGTGGGGCGAAGCTGATCGTCGTCGATCCCTGTGTGACAGGGGTAGCCTCCAAAGCCCATATCCACCTCCGTCCCCGTCCCGGTACGGACGGAGCTATGGCCCTGGGGATGATTCACTGGATCTTAAAAAAAGGATTGCAGGATGAGGAATACATCAGGAATCACACGGTTGGATTCCAGGGACTTCGGGACCTGGTAGAGATGTGGACACCGGAATATACAGAGGAGATTACCGGCATACCCAAAGGGCAATTGATTGAAGCAGCAGAACTGTATGCGACGCACAAGTCCCATATGTCCTGCGGTTGCGGCCAGCAAAGATACAGTAACGGGCATCAGGTTCAGAGATCACTTGCCAGTCTGGCAGCTGTCTGCGGCCATATCGGTAAAGAATACGGCACCTATGAGTTTATGAGTAACCTTGGTTTCCCGGGATTTGAAGGTTTTATGCAGACAGCCAATGTGGCAGTTCCAAAAGGAGCAGCGATAAAGAAAACAAGGATGATTAATATCTCTGCAGTTGCAACAGCGATGCTTAATGCGGATCCCCCCATAAAAGGAATCATATCCTGGCGTGGAGGTCTGGTATCCCAGCAGCCTTACGTAGACCATACCCTAAAAGCCATAAAGCAGCTGGATATGTTCGTGGTTATCGAGCAGTTTATGACCGATGACACAGACTGGGCGGACCTGGTCCTGCCGGCTTGTCATTTCCTCGAACAATACGGTCTCCATACCTCTTACTGGCATCACTATAACCAAATCCTGGTTCCGGTCTGCCAGCCCTACTATGAAGCCGTTCCCGATGTTGAGATTTTTGAGGAACTTGGACGCCGATTAGGATATGAAGAGTATTTTCCCAGATATCGCAACGGAATTGATTACATCCGAATGTTAATTGGAATGAATACAGATGTGGATGCGGCGATTTCGCCCAGGGGACCTGCACTGGTCAGTGAAGAATGGGCCCCCGCCATACCCTATAAAGACGGAAAATTTAACACTCCCTCCGGCAAATTTGAATTCTATTCCTCTATCATGGAAGAAAGAGGAAAGAAACATCCCGGAGACTACTATCCTCTTCCACATTTTATCGAACCGGAAGAGAGTATCAGACGCACGCCTGACCTGGCTAAGAAATATCCTCTGTGCATTGTGTCCCAGCATCCTTCTTTCCGCTGTCACTCACAGTATTACAACCTGCCCTGGATCCAGGAGATTGAAGGGCCGGCCAAACTTCATATCAATGCAGAAGATGCCGCTGCCAGGGGAATCAAGGACGGAGACCGGGTCCGTATCTTTAATGACCGGGGAGAGCTAAAGGATATCCTGGCTGCCGTCAGTATTATCGTCAGACCGGGGGTAGTGGAGCTTAACAGTGGAATGTGGGTCAAACTGGGAGGCAACGTAAACGTCCTTACCTCCTTAAGCCAGGGAGGCCCAAGGGATACCCTTAAAGAGAATGGAATCATGTACGAATACCAGCCTCTCTACGACGGGAACACCACCGGATATTTTAACACTTTGGTACAGGTGGAAAAGATGCAGGAGGTGGATAACTAATGATAGCAAAAAGAAAACGGTTACTTATTGATGAGAATAGATGTATGGGCTGTTGTGCCTGCGAGATTGCCTGTAAGATGGAAAACCAACTGCCCAGAGGGATCCGATATATCATCATGCGGGAGGAAGAAGATACCACCCCGATGAAAGAGAAGCTGGTCTTTCACTTTGATCTATGCAGGCATTGTGATAACCCAGCCTGCCTGTCAGCTTGTCCCCGACATGCCATCTTCCGAAGGGAGGACGGTATTGTGCTGGTAGATGAGACAGCCTGTGACGGATGCCGTCTCTGCAAGACTGCCTGCCCATGGAAGATTCCCCAATTTGGTGAGAAAAGAATCATGCAAAAATGCAGTCTGTGTGCCTCCAGGCTTGATCAGGGTCTGCTTCCGGCTTGTCAGGTTGCCTGCCCGGCCGGGGCAATCCGGTTGGTCTAACGAAAAAGACTGTCGTATGGTAGCACCAATACGACAGTCTTTTTATATATTTATATTTGATCTCTATTTATATTTGATCTCTGTGTTAACAAAAAACTCCATATCATCAAGATATAGCATACCGTCTTTGGAAGCATCAGCATGCCCAGAGCAGGCATGATTCCGGTTCCCACTGTAACCGGGAGATAAAAGAGGAAGGAAAACAGGATATACAGCCAGAAATATCGGAAAATCCGATCCCTATCTCGGTCCTGATAATAAAGAAGGCATATATAGGCTCCCATCAGAACGAAGGGAAGGTTCCTGAGAACCGCCCATGTGATACTGCCACCATTCCCTGTCCATCCGTTTTGAGGGAACAGGCAGATAACGATCCGGATCGCCGCCAAAACCCAGACCAGAATTATGTCTCTTTGATTCTTCTCTTTATTATATTTATACATCCAGATATAAAACAGCAGAACATAAAAAATCGTCACGGTAATGGAGGTGACAAATTTTCCTATCCCCAGATAGAAGCTCATATCCCCAGGCACATAATAAGCCATCACCCTCGGCAGAAGATGAAATGCATCTCCGACACCCAGGATTAATGCCGCACATCCCATCATTTTCTCTTCGCCATCTTTGGCTCTGTATAAGATCAGGCATCCACTGATGATCGCAAAGAGCAGATAGGCAATATCGAAGATTGACTCCCCATACTTCATAGATTATCTCCTCTCTTTCTTCCTGTACGGTACTTATGATTCCTTATCGATTCTTCTGAATATACCTGCAAGTATTGCGCCTGAAATGTTATGCCATACGGAGAATATGGCACCGGGCACGGTTGCCATAGCCAGCTGTGGGAAGGCGCTTGCTGCCAAAGAGGTGGCAAGCCCTGAATTCTGCATTCCAATCTCTATGGAAATTGCCTTCTTTCTCGGCATATCCATCCGGAATACAACTCCGATCAGATATCCGCACAGATATCCCAGCAGGTTATGCAGGATGACGATAACAAATATGATGGCTCCTGTTGACAGAATCTTTTCACTGTTGTGGGATACAACCGCTGCAACGATGAGGCATATGGCGGTTACGGAAACGGAGGGCAGGGCATCCTTTACCTTCTCCGTGTATTTCCCCAGAAAATGGTTGATCAATATTCCAAGCCCGATGGGTATAAGAACCACCTGAATAATAGAAAGAAACATAGCTTTCACATCCACATTTACAGAGGTCCGAAGATAGAGGTAGGTAAGGGCAGGTGTAAGTATTGGAGCAAGGAGAGTATTAATGCTGGTCATTCCGATAGACATAGCCGTATCTCCCTTGGACAGAAAGGTTATAACGTTGCTGGATGTTCCCCCGGGGCATGTACCTACAAGAATGACTCCCACCAGCAACTCGTCACTTAAACCGAAGATCTTGCCAAGTCCGAATGCAAGAGCAGGCATGATCAGAAACTGTGCCAGGCAACCGATTATCATATCTTTCGGTTTGGTAAATAGAACAGCAAAATCTTCTGCTCTCATGGTGAGTCCCATACCAAACATAACGATCATCAGCAGATAATTAATCCATCCGGTTTCAATCCACAGGCATGTCCCCGGAACAAACAAGGCCAGGGCTGCCACTGCCAGGACGATTATTGCCATATATTTTCCTATAAAATCACTAATCTTCTTCATAATACTCCTTATTCTTATCATTTTTCGTGCTCTTTTTTAAAAGGATCTTTTGGATGTTCCCGGCTTCCGGAGGAATATCATAAGGCCATTCGATCAGCCGTACTTCATTCTCCTCACAGAGCCTTCTCTTCTGTCTGTCCAGTTCCTGTCTCTGAACCAATGCTTCTTCCCCTCCGAAAAAATCAACCGGGATGTAATGCTGAATCCCCTGGTACTCGATGGCTGTTCTGAGTGAGGGGATATAGAAATCAAGGCTCTGTCTGCCAAGCCAGTCCGGCCGGTATTGGTAGAGGGTATCCGGAAAGAGGTCTCTCACTGCATGGAACAAGGACAGTTCATGCTTCCATTTCGGCTTTATGACCCCTTCCGCTGTCAGCCTGGTACGGATTTTCGTTCTTGCCATCCTCCAGTTGGTTTTGATACCATCTTTTTCTTCATAGAGGGTCAGATCCGTGTACCACCATTGGAAAAGAGGCATAATAATCCGGGTAAGGTTCATGAAAAACTCCAGCTCCGATGAGAAATATCCGCACTTTAATATATGGTCAATATTTCGTCTTACATAGACGGTTTTGGAAGGATTATGACAGAAAGGAATCCCCCCTTGATACCTGGCAAGCCGGTCCGGAAGGTAAGGGGACCGCAGGACAGTCCCATTTTCCATAAGATGGGTCTGGTACCAGGTCAGAGAATAATCATAGAGAGAGTATCCTCCGAACAGTTCCTGGGATGTATTCGTATAGA
>CAMNGO010000019.1 GCA_946538445.1 uncultured Lachnospiraceae bacterium | reverse complement strand
ATGAGCAAAAAGAATAATAATATGACATACGGATCAGAGAAGAAAGAAAAATGCATGTGGTCCGACCGAAAACATCATCTGTGGTTTCCCTTCAGCTTTACCAGATATTCGGTGGAGAACGGCAGATTGTACACGAATAAAGGATTCCTGTCCTCCAGGGAAGATGAATGTCTGCTGTATCGTGTGCTTGACATATCAGTGACAAGGAGCCTTGCCCAGCGATTATTCGGGACCGGCACCATTGAACTGAATACAAAGGATCGTTCCAACCCTGTCATTCTTCTGGAAAATGTATCTCATCCGATAAAGGTGAAGAGAATGCTCAGTGAGCTCATCGAGGAGGAGAGAAAGGCCAAGGGCATTGACGGCAAGGATATGTATGGTGCATCCGGTCACTACGATCCCATCGAGGGAGATGCTTATGGTGAGATGCATGCAGAAGCGGAAGCAGACACTGATATGGAGTCTGAAGAGGATAATCGGTGAAAAAACTATGAATGACCATCGTGACCGCGATGGTCTTCTCTTTTTTTCTTGTTATTGACATAAAAAGAAAGAAAACGTATAATTTCATGTATTAGCACTTTAGCGTGATACTATACGAAAGTACCTATGAAGGGACGAAGAAAACGATGAAGAAAAAACTGCTGCACACACCGGAAGGTGTGAGAGATAATTACGGCAGGGAATGCAAGAGAAAACAAGCAGTCCTGGAAGAACTGAAGCACGTGATGGCCTTGTACGGTTATCAGGATATCGAGACACCTGCCTTTGAATTTTTTGATATATTTAACAGTGATACCGGAACGGTAAGTTCAAGGGAGATGTACAAATTCTTTGACCGGAATAACAATACTCTGGTTTTGCGGCCTGATATGACGCCCTCCATCGCCAGGAGTGTTGCCAAATATTATTTTGACTGCCGGTATCCCATCCGCCTGTGTTATACAGGGAATACTTACCGCAATAATCTGAGCTACCATGGGAGGCTCTCCGAGAGGACAGAGCTTGGGGCAGAGCTGATCAATGACGATTCACCCCAAGGGGATGCCGAGTGTATCGTCATGATGATCGACTGTTTCCTGGCTGCCGGACTGAAAGATTTCCAGGTGGAGATCGGACAGGCAGAATTCTATAAAGGCATCATGGATGGTCTGGATCTTGAGGATGAGATCAAAGCACAGATTCATGAATACATTGAGAACAAGAATTCCCTGGGTCTGGAGATGTTTCTGGAAGACCTTGAGATAGCGGACGGTTATCGGGAGATACTTCTGGAATACGATGACTTGTATGGCGATGTCTCCATGCTTGCCCATGCCAGGGAACTTACCGGTGATGAAAGGTGTCTGAATGCCATAAAACGACTGGAAGAAGTCTATGAGGTCATCTGCCAGTACGGATATGAGAAATATATCAGTTTTGATCTGGGTATGGTGAATCATTTTGACTATTACACAGGCATTATCTTCAGTGGCTATACTTATGGAACCGGTGATGCCATCGGAAAAGGAGGAAGATACGATAATCTGCTGAATCAGTTCGGAAAAAATGCTCCGGCCTGCGGCTTTACCATCCTGACCGATGATCTGTTATCTGCTTTAAGCCGCCAGAATATTCATATTTCCCTTAAGAGCTATGACTACTCTGTTCTGGTTTCCACAGATGGAGATCAGGAAGATGCCATCCGTCTCATCACCGATTTCCGCAAAAGCGGGCAGAAGACGGAATGGATGTCCATGGCATCCGGAGAAAATATCCTGGATTATGTAGCCTTTGCAATTTCCCAGGGAGCACAGATCATCTATCATCTGGAAAAGGGAGAGATCGTAATCTATGACGATCATGCAAAAGTCATTAAGAAGCAAGGGCTCAACGAGTTCAGAAGGGAGAACTGATATGAGATATTTAACTTTTGCCCTGGCGAAAGGAAGACTGGCAAAGACAACCATGGCCATGTTTGAAGAACTGGGTATCACCTGTGAAGCCATGAAAGATACAGAGACCCGGAAGCTGATCTTTGTCAATGAAGATCTGAAGCTGAAGTTTTTCCTTTCCAAGGCCTCCGATGTTCCCACCTATGTGGAATATGGAGCGGCAGATATCGGCGTGGTGGGGGAGGATACCATCCTGGAGGAAGGCAGAAATCTTCATGAGATGCTGGATCTGGGTTTCGGCAGATGCCGTATGTGTGTCTGTGGCCCGTCTTCTGCCAAAGAGAAGCTGCAGCATGGAGAACTGATCCGTGTGGCCAGTAAATATCCCAACATTGCCAAAGACTATTTTTATAATAAAAAATTGCAGACCGTGGAGATCATAAAGCTGAACGGTTCCGTGGAACTGGCTCCTATCGTGGGGCTGTCTGAAGTGATCGTTGATATCGTGGAGACCGGGTCAACTTTGAGGGCCAACGGTCTGGAAGTCCTGGAAGAAGTGTGTGATCTTTCCGCCAGGGTTGTGGTCAATCCTGTGAGTCTTAAGATGGAGCAGGAGAGGATCCGGAGCTTACTATATGATCTCAGAAGACTGAGGGATGAAAAACAGGCATGATAGGAGTTTCACGATGAGAAAACAGATTGTAGATAAAGAAACAACAAAAAATATACTGGATGATCTTCTGAAGAGAAGCCCCGGCCATTATGACCAGTATGCTGAGAGGGTGCAGGCCATCCTTGACAATGTCAAGTCAAAAGGAGACGAAGCACTCTTTGAATACACAGCCCGTTTTGACGGCTGTATTCTGACACCTGATACCATTCAGGTGACCCGGGAAGAGATCCAGGAGGCTTATAACAAGGTGGATCAGTCCCTGATCGATGTGATCCGCAAGTCCCTTTGCAATATAAGACAATTCCATGAGAAACAGCGTCAGAACAGCTGGTTTGACTCACAGCCCAACGGAACGATCCTGGGCCAGAAAGTGATGCCTCTCGCTTCTGTGGGAGTTTATGTACCGGGTGGAAAGGCAGCATATCCATCCTCCGTTCTGATGAATATCGTACCGGCGAAAGTTGCCGGTGTAGAGAGGATCGTGATGGTTACTCCCCCGGATAAAAAGGGAGAGATTACCCCGGCTACCCTGGTTGCCGCCAGTGAGGCAGGTGCCACCCATATCTACAAAGTGGGAGGAGCCCAGGCAGTTGCAGCCCTGGCCTTCGGTACCGAATCCATTGCCAAGGTGGATAAAATCGTAGGACCGGGCAATATCTATGTTGCCCTTGCCAAGAAAGCAGTGTACGGACATGTCAGCATCGATTCCATCGCAGGTCCCAGTGAAGTTCTGGTCCTGGCGGATGAGACAGCCAATGCCCATTATGTGGCTGCCGACCTGTTATCCCAGGCGGAACATGATGAACTTGCCAGTGCCATTCTTGTAACAACCAGCAAGACGTTGGCAGATGAGGTTGAAAAAGAGATTGAAGGGTATCTTTCCTATCTGTCAAGGGCAGATATCATCAGAAAATCTCTGGATCAGTTTGGATACCTGCTGATTGCCGAGAACATGGAGCAAGCCATAGAAATCACCAACAGTATCGCATCGGAACACCTGGAGATCGTCACAAGCAATCCTTTTGAAGTGATGACCAAAATCCGGAACGCAGGAGCCATCTTCCTGGGAGAGTACAGTTCAGAACCTCTGGGGGATTATTTTGCAGGGCCAAACCACGTACTGCCCACCAATGGAACCGCTAAGTTCTTCTCGGCATTATCCGTGGATGATTTTGTGAAGAAATCCAGTATTATCTATTACTCCAGGGAGGCACTGCAGTCCGTCCATAAAGACATTGAGACCTTCGCGGAGGCAGAAGGCCTGACTGCCCATGCCAACTCCATCCGTGTAAGGTTTGAGGATTAGATAAAGGAGTTCATGATGGAAAGAAAACTATTTTCACAAATCCGGAATGAAGAAACGGTCTCACTGGATTTTGACGATTTTAAACTGAACAGTGACGGTATGATTCCCGTTATCACTCAGGATGATGAGACGGGACAGGTACTCATGCTTGCCTACATGACAAAAGAAGCCTACCGGAAGACTCTGGAAACAGGTAAGATGACTTATTACAGCCGCAGCCGGCAGGAACTCTGGTGTAAAGGTGACACCTCCGGTCATTATCAGTATGTAAGATCCCTGTCCATAGATTGTGATCTGGATACCATCCTGGCCCGGGTAGAGCAGGTAGGTGCTGCCTGCCATACCGGACATTACAGTTGCTTCTACCGGGATCTCATCCGGAAAGAATAATGATAAAAATTTATTTACATCTGTTCTCAGGCTGTGATATAATTTATTGAAATGTTTATGACATGGAAGGAGGTTCCATTATGGCAGCTGTTTTGGGTGCTTTTGTAAAATATCTTATCTCTTTAATATTTTTTGTGATCGTTGCAGGTCTTGGAATACTCTGCGGGAAAAAACTCCATGATAAAGATATGGAGAAGAAAGAGAATAAAGAGATATAAAGGGATTGGAACCTGGAAACCGTTTTATAATAAGTGATCATGAGAGGGTGCTGGGGAAGCGTTTGTTTCTTCAGCATTCTTTGTGGGTATAGGAGGATTATGTTTTGAAAAAGTATGGAGTAAATGAACTTCGAAAAATGTATCTGGATTTCTTTGAGAGCAAAGATCATCTTGTGATGAAGAGTTTCTCTCTGGTGCCTCATAATGATAAGAGTCTGCTGCTCATCAACGCCGGTATGGCACCGCTGAAACCTTATTTTACCGGGCAGGAGATACCGCCTCGCAAGAGAGTTGCGACCTGTCAGAAGTGTATCCGTACCGGTGATATCGAGAATGTAGGAAAGACCGCACGTCACGGTACTTTTTTTGAGATGCTCGGAAACTTCTCCTTCGGTGATTATTTTAAGAAAGAGGCCATTGCCTGGTCCTGGGAATTCCTCACGGATGTGGTGGGACTGGATGCAGACCGTCTCTATCCTTCTGTCTATCTGGAGGATGATGAAGCATTTGCTATCTGGAGAGATGACATCGGCATCGCTCCGGAACGAATCTTCAAGTTTGGAAAGGAAGACAATTTCTGGGAGCATGGTGCAGGCCCCTGTGGTCCTTGTTCCGAGATTTATTATGACCGCGGTGAAAAATACGGCTGCGGAAAACCGGACTGTACCGTAGGATGTGACTGTGACCGTTATATGGAAGTATGGAACAACGTATTTACCCAGTTCGATAATGACGGCCATAATAATTATACTCTTCTGGAGAATAAAAACATTGATACCGGTATGGGACTGGAACGTCTGGCAGTTGTGGTCCAGGACGTAGATTCCATCTTTGATGTGGATACAATCTGTGAATTGAGAGAGAGAGTAGGCCAGCTTGCCCATAAGACATATAAAGAAAATGAGGAGGATGACATCTCCATCCGTCTCATTACGGACCATATCCGTTCTGCCACTTTCATGATCTCCGACGGTATCATGCCCAGCAACGAAGGAAGGGGCTATGTTCTTCGCCGTATCATCCGCAGGGCTGCCCGTCACGGACGTAAGATCGGTATCGAAGGTACTTTCCTGGCCGAATTATCAAAGACAGTTATCTCAGGATCTAAAGACGGTTATCCCGAACTGGAAGAGAAGAAGGAATTTATCTTTAATGTCCTCACTCAGGAGGAGAATAAATTCAACAAAACCATCGACCAGGGCCTGGGAATCCTTAATGACCTTGAGGAAAGCCTGAAGAAGGAAGGTCTCAGTGAACTTTCCGGTGATGAGGCATTCAAATTGTACGATACTTACGGATTCCCTCTTGACCTGACCAAAGAGATTCTGGAAGAAAAGGGATATACCGTGGATGAAGAAGGTTTCCAGGCTTCCATGGAGAAGCAGCGTGAGACAGCACGTGCTGCCCGCAAGGTGACAAATTACATGGGTGCTGACGCTACGGTATATGATGAGATTGATCCGGCCATCACTTCTGAGTTTGATGGATATGATAAGCTTTCCCTGTCCTCTGCAGTAAGTGTACTCACCACTTCCAGCGAGGTTACAGAAGCCCTCACTGACGGGGAATTCGGAACCATCATAGTTGATGTTACTCCTTTCTATGCCACCAGCGGCGGACAGCATGCTGACACAGGTGTCATCAGCTGGGATAACGGTGAATTTGAAGTAGAGGATGTCATTAAATTAAAAGGCGGAAAGATCGGTCATGTCGGCAAGATGACGAAAGGTATGGTCAAAGTGGGAGATCAGGTAAAACTTACCGTAAACACCTCCCAGAGAAGAGATACTGCCAAGAACCACAGCGCCACACATCTTCTGCAGAAGGCACTTCGTACGGTTCTCGGTTCCCATGTAGAACAGGCAGGTTCTTACAATGATAAAGACCGTCTGCGTTTTGACTTCTCCCATTTCCAGGCTATGACAGCGGAGGAGATCGCACAGGTGGAGAGACTGGTCAATGAAGCCATCGCTGCTGCCTACAGTGTGGACACCAAGATCATGACCATGGAAGAGGCCAAGAAGACAGGAGCTCTTGCCCTGTTCGGTGAGAAATACGGCGATGAGGTTCGTGTCGTAGATATGGGCAATGGATATTCCATCGAATTCTGCGGAGGAACCCATGTTAAGAATACAGCAGATATCAAGGCTTTCAAGATCATCTCCGAGACGGGTGTCGCCGCAGGTGTAAGACGTATTGAAGCCCTCACAGGTGAGAATGTTCTTTCCTACTATGCAGATGTGGAAAAGACTCTCATGGAAGCATCCAAAGTAGCCAAATCAGAACCGGCCAAACTGGCTGACCGTATCCAGGCTCTGCTGGATGAAGTGAAAGCCCTGCATTCCGAGAACAGCAAGCTGAAAGACCAGATTGCCAAGAGTGAAGTGGCCGATGTCATGAAAGATGTGGTAGAAGCCGGAGCCTTTAAGGTACTTCCTGTTGCAGTGAAGGATGTGGATATGAATGCCCTTCGTACTTTAGGTGATGACCTGAAGGCAAAGATTGGAAGCGGTATCGTCGTACTGGCATCTGATAATGGGGAGAAGGTTAATCTGATCGTCACAGCAACAGATGATGCAGTGAAAGCCGGAGCCCATGCAGGAAAGATCATCAAAGAAGCAGCAGGTCTTGTAGGCGGTGGCGGCGGCGGTCGTCCCAACATGGCTCAGGCAGGCGGTAAGAATGCAGCAGGCATCCCGGATGCCCTTGCAAAAGCAGTTGATATCGCAAAAACTCAGCTGGCATAATCAAAACAGTTAAGAATCGGAACCTACGGGTTCTGATTCTTTTTTTCTATTTTAAACACAAAAAAGACAGCTGCTCACAGATTTCCGGAGAAAGTGTTTTTCCCACTTTCGGAGGGAACTGTGAACAGCTGTCTTTTATTATATCAATAAAATAATTTTCTACCCTCTGGTCCATGTACTTCTGGAGAAGAGTACCAGGATCGGGAAGATCTCAAGTCTTCCAGCCAGCATATCCAGGATCAGAACCAGTTTGGACAGGACACCGTAAGATGCAAAATTACAGGTAGGCCCAACGGCCTCAAAACCCGGTCCTATATTGTTAAAACATGCAAATACAGCAGATATGTTGGTGGTAATACTAAAGCCGTCTATGGAGATGATGATGAAACTGATAAAGATGATCATTACATAGGCGGCCAGATAAGCATTTACATTATCCAGCACTTTTTCTCTTACCACACGGTTATTGTTTCTTACTACCTGAACTTTTCTGGGATGGATGACCTGCAGGATGTTCCGGCGAAGGTTCTTCATAAGGAAGAGCAGACGTCCAACCTTAAAACCGCCTCCGGTGGAACCCGCACAGGCCCCCACCAACATGAGACATAGCAGGATACTCTTGGAAAAACCGGGCCAGAGATCGAAGTCCGTACTGGCAAAACCTGTGGTGGTAATGATGGATGATACCTGGAAAGCAGCATGGCGTATGGTTTCTTCCATGGTTCCGTAGAAGCCCCGCAGATTCCAGACAATCAGGCCGATACTGGCAATCACGATACCGATATACAGTCTTAATTCCTCATCCTTAAACACATTTTTAAACTGTTTGATCAGCAGGAGATAGTAGCAGCTGAAGTTGACACCGAATAATAACATGAATATGGTGCATACATTCTGCAGGTAAGGACTGTAACCGGCGATACTGTCATTCTTCACACCAAATCCTCCCGTTCCGGCGGTACCAAAAGCAGTACATACGGCCTCGAAGAGAGGCATTTTGCCGATGAGCAGAAATATTATGTTCAGCAAAGTAATCACAATATAGATTTTATAAAGGATGCTGGCGGTACGTCTCATCTTGGGAACCAGCTTGCCCACATCCGGTCCCGGGCTCTCTGCGCGAAGGAGATGCATGGTATAACCACTGCTGCGTTTATCCACGGAGGCGATGGCAAGCAGGAAGACCAGAACTCCCATACCGCCGACCCAATGGCTGAAGCTCCTCCAGTAAAGGATTCCCATACTTAGTTTTTCTACCTCAGGGACTACGGAAGAACCTGTGGTGGTAAAACCGGAGACAATCTCGAAGAACGCATCGATAAATGCAGGAATCTCTCCGGAAAAGTAGAAAGGAAGACAACCCAGAAGACCCATGACGATCCAGCTTATTCCCACACAGGTGAGGCCGTCCTTGGCATAAAATCCGCTGGGAGCATCCTTGCATACCACATATAAAAGAAGAACGATACCGGCGATGATTGCCAAAGAGAGCAGATAGCCATGTACAGCATTTGTCTCATTGTAATAAAAACTGATCAGAAGAGCGGGAATCATAAAGATCCATTCTATGATCAGGATCCGATAGATAAATTTTCCCATCATTCGATAATTCATAATGTTAACCAAACCTTTCCATTTGTTTTATGATACGAAGATTTCATTTAACTGATAGATCTCCTTATCACCGCTTACGACGACGATCAGGATGTCACCCGGCTGGAAAGAAGAATTACCGTTGGGAATCTCAGTGGATATGCCTTGTGTCAAAACAGCATGCTTTATGCCTGCGATCAGAATTCCTTTTTTCAGAGAAATATCTTTTAAGGCTTTTCCGCAATGCATTGTGGTTTCATCCACACGGAATTCCAGAGCTTCTGCTTTGGACTCGGCGATGGGATGTACGCTCAGGGCCGCCCCGGCCTGATTCCTCATGGCGCGAACATAACTGACGATCTGTGAGGAACATAATTCCTTGGGACTGATGACACTACCCAGTTCAAGATCATTGACAATATTGCTGTTAAACATATGCCCGATGCTGGTGATAACCTGTGGGACATGATTGCTGGTACCATATAAAGAAATGATGATGTTCAATTCATCCAGACCGGTCATGGTAATCAGGGCATCGCATTGATCAATCTTCTCCGATTTCCACAGAGTCTGACTGCCCGCATCTCCGTGGATGATGGATGCCTCCGGCAGGTCATTTGCCAGGAGCAGACAGCGGTTATAATCTTTTTCGATGATTTCCACGGATACCCCGGTCTTCTGAAGACGCTTGGCCAGATAATAGCTGATTCTGTTACCGCCACAGACCACCACTCGGCGGATCCTGTTGGTAACCATATTCAGGTTGGTAAGCAGTGTGGAGAGGGACTCTATGGGAGCGGTCACATAAACCCTGTCCCCTGTACGGATGGTAAAGTCACCCATAGGAGCGATGGCTTTGCCGTCCCTCATGACGATGCAGACCAGGACCGAACACTTGACGACATTGTTCAGATCCTTCAGCTGTACATCTTTCAGCATGCTTTTTTCGTCTATCTTTAATTCTATGATCTCAAAATGACCGTTGGAAAGATATTCCCGCTTCAGGGAAACCGGGAACTTCAGCATCCGTTCAATTTCCGAGGCCGCCTGATAGTCCGGGTTCACCATGAAGGAGAGTCCAAAACTGTCTTTCATCTTATGGGTCTGTTCATGATATTCCGGATTCCTGACTCTGGCGATGGTCTTGATATTGGGATTCATACCATGGGCTGTAAAACAGCAGAGAAGATTGATCTCATCCTCACTGGTTGCAGCGATCAGAAGGTCTGCATCTTCCACCCCTGCTTCATTGAGAACATCCATGGTGGCACAGTTTCCTGTGACAGCCATCACGTCATATTGTTCGATTGTGTTTTCCAGGACTCTGGGATTGGAGTCAATCAAGGTTATGTTGTATTCATCTGAGGACAGCTGCCTGACCAAGGCAGAGCCTACCTTTCCGTCTCCTGCTACGATAATGTTCATAATACACTCCGTCATTCTAAAATATATTTTATTAAGGTAAACATGCAAGAAAAGCATGAAAACCATCCAAAATCCCTTGCCGGATTTCGAATAGCTTCCTATAATACAGATAACATTATAACGAATATTGTCAGGAAAGGCAAATTGAATTTCCCGACCGTCATAAATTCTTTCAGAAAAGTTATTGACGAAAGAATAGTAAGTGTGTATAATACTTATTAGTGCAAAAATACCCAAACAGTTGTATTAGGCACAATACGCAACTGGAGGGAGGTTAGGTGAGTCAATGTCAAACGTTATCGTAAAAGAAAACGAGTCTTTAGACAGCGCACTTCGCAGATTCAAAAGAAGTTGTGCAAAGGCAGGAATTCAGCAGGAAATCCGTAAAAGAGAGCATTACGAGAAACCAAGCGTTCGTCGTAAAAAGAAATCTGAAGCTGCCAGAAAAAGAAAATATAAATAATAGTGCTACTAAAAAAAGATATCCTCACCGGATATCTTTTTTTTCTAAAGGAAGGAGACCTTGAGGGATGAATATATCTGAGATGGAATTCCCTTTTCCTGCTGCACATGCAGGAAATGTCTTTGGGCAGTTTGATGCCAATATGAAAAAAATAGAAAGAACGTTACATGTGACTCTTATTTTCCGTGAGGACCGACTCAAACTGATTGGAAATGAGAATGACTGCAAGAGAGCCAGGGAAGTGATCGAGCAGTTATTGAATCTTTCCAAAAGGGGAAATGACATTACGGAACAGAATGTGAACTATGCTCTGTCTTTATCAATGACGGATTCAATTCCTGTGTCTTCCATCAACGAGCTGGACAAGGACATCATCTGTCATACCATTATGGGAAAGCCTATAAAACCTAAAACGGTAGGGCAAAAAGAATATGTGGACACCATCAGGGACAAGATGATCGTCTTTGGAGTTGGACCGGCAGGCACAGGTAAGACATATCTTGCCATGGCCAAGGCCATCACAGCTTTCAAAAACAGCGAAGTAAACCGGATCATCCTCACCCGCCCGGCTATCGAGGCGGGGGAGAAGCTGGGATTTCTTCCCGGTGATCTTCAGAGTAAAGTGGATCCCTATCTTCGTCCCTTGTATGATGCGCTTTACGAGATCATGGGTGTCGATTCTTTTATGAAAAATATGGAGAAGGGTCTGATCGAGGTGGCTCCCCTGGCTTACATGAGAGGAAGAACTCTGGATAACGCATTCATCATCCTGGATGAAGCCCAGAATACAACACCTGCCCAGATGAAGATGTTTCTTACAAGGATCGGTTTCGGATCCAAAGCCATAATAACAGGTGACCAGAGTCAGAAAGACCTGCCGGATGGAAGCCGTTCCGGTCTGGATGACGCTTTACGGATCCTCCATAACATTGAAGAGATCGGTGTCTGCAGACTCACCAGTGCTGATGTGGTGAGACATCCTCTGGTACAGAAGATCGTCACTGCCTATGACGAGTACGAGAAGAGTCAGCAGGATAAAGAAAAAGCGAAACGAAGATATTACAACAAGAAGAAATAGATAAGGAGCCAGAATATGACCATCGACATTGAGTATGATTATCCGGAGATTCTCCTGGATCATTATAGGGATATCATAGAAAAAGTGATCCTGACCGCATTGGATTATGAAAATTGTCCTTATGAAGCTATGGTTTATGTACTTCTTACCGATAACGAATCCATTCATTCCATCAACAAAGACCACAGAGGGATCGACCGGCCCACAGATGTCTTATCTTTTCCTATGCATGACTATCCGGTCCCTGCAGATTTCTCTCAGATAGAAGAGACAGACCCGGATGCTTTCCATCCGGATACCGGGGAACTGATGCTTGGAGATATCATCATATCTATGGATAAGGTACGGGAACAGTCTGAAAGTTATGGTCATTCCCTGATAAGGGAGCTGGCCTTCCTGACCGCGCACAGCATGCTTCATCTCATGGGATATGACCACATGGAGGATGAGGAGAGGCAGGTCATGGAAGCGAAACAGGAAGAGATACTGAACCTATGTGATTACAGAAGATAAGAGGCTGCCATGAAGTCATATGATCTGATCATCGTCGGAGCAGGACCGGCCGGGATGTCTGCGGCTATCGCTGCATCCAGAGAAAATATCGAGATACTTTTGCTGGAAGGTTCGGATAAAATCGGAAGAAAGATCCTGGTTACAGGCAACGGAAAATGTAACCTGACCAACAGCTACCAGGATATCGCCTGTTACAGGACAGAGACACCGGATATGGTTTTGCGGTTACTGGACCGTTTCGGCCCTTCTCAAACAGCAGGTTTTTTCCGGGATTTGGGTATTCTGACCCGGGATAAAAACGGCTATATCTATCCTTATAATGAGCAGGCCTCCACCGTGAGAGATGCCTTTGAATCATGTATAGGAGAAAAAAAGAACATTACTGTCAGGACGGGATGTCATGTGGATGAGGTCCTTCCCGGCCGGAAAGGATTCCGTGTCATAACAGGGACCGACACCTATACTTCCACATCAGTCATCCTGACGACAGGAGGATACGCAGGTCCGGGAAAGGGACATGACGGATCCGGTTTCAAGCTTGCAGGAATCATGGGACACGGACTTGTCCCTACTTACCCTGCTTTGACCGCTTTAAAGTCGTCTGCTCCTTTCTTAAAGAAAGTGAAGGGTGTTCGAAATCAGGCAAAGATTACATTGAATATAGATGGAGAGCCCCGATACAGGGAAAAGGGAGAGCTTCAGTGGACGGATTACGGCATCTCAGGAGTGGCTGTTTTTCAGCTGAGCCGTTATGCGGTGATCGCTTTGGAAGAAGGAAAAACTGTCTCCCTGTCTCTTGATTTTCTCCAGGAGATGGATGAGAATCAGCTCTATGAATATCTATGCGTTCAGATAAATAATTGCAGCTATAAGGATGCCGGGGAGATTCTCAAGGGATTTTTACCTGAAAAACTTACCCCTGTGGTACTAAGAGAGGCCCATCTTTCTGTCCATGACAAATTGCACCAGGTCAGTTCGGACAAGCTGCAGGATCTGGTCAGATCCATCAAATCTTTCCCCCTCCGTATCAACGGCTATCTGGGTTATGAGAAGGCCCAGGTTACCAGGGGAGGTATTCCGATGAAGGAAGTGTCAGATCAACTGGAATCTGTCCTACACAAAGGATTATATTTCGCAGGAGAAATCCTGGATGTGGACGGTACTTGTGGAGGTTATAATCTCCAATGGGCATTTAGCAGCGGAAATGTATCAGGAAAAGCAGCTGCAGAATATATCATAAAAGCTAAGAAGAGATAGATTCTTCAGGAAGAAGAAAGGGAGAACAGCCATGATCAGGGTATCGGGGATTAAAATCAGGATTCCCCATGATGAAGAGAAACTTCACAGCGCCATACGCCGTCAGGCCAAGGGTATGAAACCCTTATCTTATCGAATTGCCCGCAGATCCATAGATGCGAGAAGGAAACCGGAACTCTACTATGTTTACACCATCGATGCTCAGTTTCGTGAGGAGAAGAAGCTCCTGCACATGAAGGGCAGTAAATGGACAAAAATCAGTGATACCGTGTATTCTTTTCCCTTTTCCAATAGGGAACTTGCCGAATCGGGATCTAAAAGGCCAGTGGTGGTAGGATTCGGCCCGGCCGGATTATTTGCTTCGCTTATGCTGGCCCGGGCAGGATTGTGTCCTATTGTACTGGAGCGGGGAGACCCGGTGGATCTGAGGCAGGAGAAGGTAGAAAAGCTATTCCGTGACAAGATTCTTGATCCTGAATCCAACATTCAGTTTGGAGAGGGTGGTGCCGGTACATTTTCAGACGGCAAATTAAACACCATGGTCAAGGATAAGACCGGCCGCAATGGGTTTGTTCTTAAAGAACTGGCAAAGCATGGCGCTCCGGAGGAAATTCTATTTGAAGCAAAACCTCACATCGGAACAGATATCCTGAAAAATGTGGTCAGATCCATCCGGCAGGAGATCATTTCCCTGGGAGGAGAGGTTCATTTCCGGGCTAAAATGACTGGCGTCCGGAAGGATGATCACAGACTATACGGAATTTACTTTGAAGAAAATGGTATCAGGAAGACCCTGGATACCGATGTCCTCATTCTGGCCATCGGCCACAGTGCAAGGGATACCTTTTCCATCCTCTATGATCAGGGAATCGATATGACAGCGAAAGCATTTGCCATCGGGATCCGGGTGGAACACCCTGCCGGAATGATCGATGAAAGTATGTACGGGACCGGCTATCCCGAGGAATTGCCGGCGGCAAATTACAAATTGACACACCAGTGTTCCGATGGCAGAGGAATCTACTCCTTCTGCATGTGTCCGGGAGGATATGTGGTGAACTCATCCTCCGAACCAGGCCATCTGTGTGTCAACGGTATGAGCTACTCCGGCAGGGACGGCGGTAATTCCAACAGTGCTATCATCACCACGGTAACTCCGGAAGACTATCCCTCCACCCATCCATTGGCCGGTATGGAATATCAGAGGATGTATGAGAAGGCTGCATATGATTTGTGCAGCGGTAGTATTCCGGTTCAATTATACGGTGATTTCAAGGAAGGTCGTGTATCTGACTCTCTGGGTACTTTCGAACCTCAGATCAAGGGCAGATGGGATTTCGGCAATCTGAGAAAGTGTCTTCCGGACTATATCTGCCGGGATATCCTGGAAGGCATGGAAGCCTTCGGAAAGAAGATTCGAGGGTATGACAGGCCGGACACCATCTTCTCGGGAGTTGAGACCCGCACCTCCTCCCCGGTCAGGATTCTCCGGGATGAGGAGTTTCAAAGTAATCTCAAGGGGCTTTTTCCCTGTGGAGAAGGAGCCGGTTATGCCGGCGGAATCACATCGGCAGCTATGGATGGCATCAGAGTTGCGGAAGCAGCAGCAAACTATATCTCCAGCAGAAAGTGAGGACAAAACACAATGAATAATAACGATATTGACCGTATCAATACTTTATATCATAAATCAAAATCCGTCGGGCTGACCCCGGAGGAGAAAGAAGAACAGAAGAGATTACGTAAAGAGTATATCAAATCCATCCGCGCAAGCCTTCTTGGGACATTGAACAATATTGATATGCAGGAAGAAGACGGTACGGTGATAAACCTTGGAGAAAAACATGGAAAAAGGTACAATTAGGACCGGAAAGCCATGAAAATAGTTAATTAATAATCTAAAAATATATAAAAAGACTTGATATTTCACGTCAAGAGTGGTATATTACCATGGTAATACTTGTTAATGATTAAGAGTGGGCGCTTCGCCCACTCTTATTTGTTGATGAAAGCAGATTTGGTCCTGCACCAGCCGGTGCAAGAGAGCAGATGACACAAAGAGAGGTGAGAACAGCATGAAAAAAACAGAGATTGTTGCAAATACAGAGAGATTGGTAACACCCATCATCGAGGAGAATCATTTTGAACTGGTGGATGTGGAATATGTCAAGGAAGGATCCAACTGGTATCTTCGTGTGTATGCAGACAAAGAAGGTGGAATCAATATAGACGATTGTGTGTTGATCAGTCGAGCTCTTGAGGCCAAGCTGGATGAAGAGGATTTCATAGAGGATGCCTATATCCTCGAAGTGAGTTCCCCCGGATTGGGCAGACCCTTGAAGAAGGATAAGGATTTTGAGAGAAACCTGGGAAAAGCTGTCGAGTTGAAACGCTACAAAGCATATGACAACCGGAAAGAATTCGAAGGAATCCTTACAGGTTACACGGAGGATACCGTGACTTTCTCCTGCGAGGGAGAAGAGATCACTTTTAATCGGAAAGACCTGGCCATGATCCGCCAGGCGATCGAGTTTTAATTGATAATAACCACGGAAGGAGAAGAATAATGAGCGATTTAATCAAGGCTCTCGATGATTTACAGAAAGAAAAAAACATTGAAAAAGAAGTCATCATGCAAGCCATCGAAGATTCCCTCGTGGCGGCGTGCAACCGCGACTTTGGAAAGAATGCCATCGTGAATGTACACATGGACAGGACCACCGGAGACATTGAAGTGACGGTGGAAAAGACCGTGGTGGAAGAAGTGGAGGATGCTTCCTGTGAGATCAGTCTGGAAGATGCCAGAATGCGTAATAAAAACCATGAAATCGGGGATGTCCTTCAGATAGAGGTAACTCCCAAGAATTTCGGAAGAATCGCAGCCCAGCATGCAAGAAGCGTTATCGTTCAGAAGATCAAAGAGGAAGAGCGCAGAGTATTGTTCCAGCATTTCTCCTTGAAAGAGAAGGATATCGTTACAGGTGTGGTACAGCGATTCAGTGGCAATAATATCTGCATCAGTCTGGATGACAAGACTGACGCGGTGCTTACAGAGAAGGAACAGGTAAGGGGAGAGATCTATCACCCCACGGACCGCATCAAATTATATATCATCGAAGTGAAAGACACCAACAAAGGACCTAAGATCCTGGTTTCCAGGACGCATCCCGAACTGGTAAGACGCCTGTTTGAGAAGGAAGTCAGTGAGGTGTATGACGGAACCGTAGAGATAAAGAGTATCGCAAGAGAGGCAGGTTCCCGTACCAAGATTGCTGTTGCTTCCAATGACCCTAACGTGGATCCCGTCGGCGCCTGTGTAGGTAAAAACGGAGCCCGTGTGGATGCTGTGGTAAATGATCTGAAAGGCGAAAAGATCGACATTATCACCTGGGATGAAGATCCTGCAAGATTGATTGAGAACGCCTTAAGTCCATCCAGCGTCATATCCGTGGATGTCAACTATGATGAAAAGAGCGCCAGAGTGGTAGTTCCGGATTATCAGCTGTCTCTTGCAATCGGCAAAGAAGGACAGAATGCCCGCCTTGCCGCAAAACTTACCGGTTATAAGATTGATATCAAGAGCGAGTCTCAGGCTGCTGAACTTGCAGAGATGGAAGATTATGACAGAGACCGGGATTATGACGACGGTTATGATGATCGTTACGATGATGAATATGACGATCGTTATGATGAGGATTACGACGACCGCTACGATGACGAGTATGATGAAGACTACGATGATCGTTATGACGACGAGTATGATGAAGACTACGATGATCGTTATGATGAGGATTATCGTGACGGCGATGAGGAATATTACGAAGAAGATTCCAGAGAAGAATATGTTGAGGAATGATCTTTGAGATAATAAAAACTGGTGATCGGATATGGGAAGAAAAATACCGTTAAGGCAGTGTGTAGGCTGCCGTGAGATGAAGACAAAAAGGGAGATGATCCGAGTGATCAAAACACCGGAAGATGCGATCTGCCTGGACCGAAGCGGAAAGAAGAACGGTCGCGGTGCTTATCTGTGTTTCAGCCCGGATTGTCTCAGGAAAGCAATACGTTCCAAGGCTTTGGAACGTTCCTTGAAAATTACCATACCAGATGAGATATACGAAAGTTTAGAAGAGGAGATGGAGACACTTGATCACGAAAGATAAAGCTTTGTCAATGATTGGGTTGGCTGCCAGAGCCGGAAAAGTGGCAAGCGGTGAGTTTTCCACGGAGAAGGCTGTGAAATCATCAAAGGCTCATTTGGTTATCGTAGCCCTGGATGCCTCGGGTAATACTAAAAAATTGTTCCGGAATATGTGTGACTTTTATAAAGTACCCTTCTATATTTATGGAACAAAAGAGGAATTAGGACATTGGGTAGGTAAAGAACAAAGGGCTTCCATCTGTATCTTAGATGAAGGTTTTGCAAGATCAATCGTAGAAAAAATCAGTCTAAATATGGAGGTGTAGCGGATGGCAAAAATGAGAGTCCATGAAGTGGCAAAACAGCTGAGTAAAACCAGCAAAGAAGTAATCTCTGCTTTAAAGCAGAATGGAATAGATGTACAGAGTCATATGAGTACCATCACAGAAGAAAGTTTTGAGATGGTCAAAAAAACATTAGGAGCAGGAAAAGAAACGGTTAAGGAACCGGTGAAAGAACCCGCAAGAGAACAGGTTAAGAAGCCGGCTCCTGCCAGAAGAAACCCGGAAGACGATAAAAAAGCCCCTGTTTCTGCACCTGGCAGAGAACGCAGACCGGCAGAGGGAGCTTCCAGAGATATCAATCGACCGAACCGGGAGAGCAGAGATCCCAGACAGAGGGATAACCGCAATACAGGTCGGGAAGGCCGTGAAGGCGGCAGAGCTTTTAACCGTGAAGGCCGTGACAACCGCGAGGGTGGCAGAGGCTTCAACCGGGAGGGCCGCGATAACCGCGAAGGTGGCAGAAACTTCAATCGGGAAGGCCGCGACAACCGCGAGGGCGGCAGAGGCGTTAACCGTGAGAACCGGGAAGGTGGCAGAAGCTTTAATCGGGAAGGCCGCGACAACCGCGAGGGCGGCAGAGGCGTTAACCGTGAGAACCGGGAAGGTGGCAGAAGCTTTAATCGTGAAGGCCGCGAGAATCGCGAGGGCGGCAGAGGCTTCAACCGGGAGAATCGGGAAGGTGGCAGAAGCTTTAATCGTGAAGGCCGCGAGAACCGTGAAGGCGGCAGAAGCTTCAACCGTGAAGGCGGCAGAGGCGTTAACCGTGAGGGCCGCGAGAACCGCGAAGGCGGCAGAGGCTTCAACCGGGAAGGCCGTGACAACCGCGATAACCGTGGCGGAAACAGAGAGCGGACCAGAAAGCCGATGATGGAAGGGGATACTCCCATCAATGCAAAGGAAACCCGCAGCGATAAGGGAAACCGCCATGATATTAACCGGGAGTATAACCGGGAGAACAACAACCGTGACAACAACCGGAACAATGACGGAAACAACCGTGGTGGAAGAAATAACCGGAAAAACAATAACCGGAATAATGATTTCAACAAGGACAATAACAACAGAAAACAGAAGGCATCCAAGAAACCTGCTCCTGTGGCACCTCCGAAGAAGGAAGAGCCAAAGGAAGAAGTAATCCGCAATATCACTTTGCCGGATCCGGTTTCTTTGAAAGAACTCGCAGAGGCCTGTAAAGTTCCTTCTTCCACCATCATCAAGAAGTTATTCCTGGGTGGCAAGATGGTAACCATCAACACGGAATTCCCCTTTGAAGAGGCAGCTGAGATCGCTCTGGAATACAATTGCATCGCTGAAGAAGAAGTTAAGGTTGATGTGATCGAGGAACTGCTGAAGGAGGAGGAAGAAGACGAATCCAAGATGGTGAAACGTCCTCCGGTTATCTGTGTAATGGGCCATGTAGACCATGGTAAAACTTCACTTCTTGACCGGATACGTTCCAGTCATGTCACAGCCAGTGAAGCCGGTGGTATCACACAGCACATCGGTGCTTATGTGGTGGATATCAATGGGGAGAAGATCACCTTCCTTGATACCCCCGGACACGAGGCTTTCACCTCCATGCGTCTCCGTGGAGCCCAGGCTACGGATATTGCCGTACTTGTTGTTGCTGCAGACGACGGTGTAATGCCCCAGACTATCGAGGCTATCAATCATGCCAAGGCCGCTGAGGTAGAAGTGATCGTTGCCGTCAATAAGATTGACAAAGAAGGGGCTAATGTTGATAGAGTAAAACAGGAGTTGACAGAATATGGTCTGATCGCCGAGGATTGGGGTGGAAGTACTGTCTTTGTACCGGTTTCTGCCAAGACCGGCGAAGGAATCGAGGACCTTCTTGAAATGATTTCCCTGACTGCGGAAGTGATGGAATTAAAAGCCAATCCGAAACGTCAGGCAAGGGGTCTTGTCATCGAAGCAAAACTGGATAAGGGACGTGGTCCTGTAGCAACAATCCTTATCCAGAAGGGGACACTCCATGTGGGAGATACCATCAGTATCGGTCATACTTTCGGGCGCGTTCGTGCCATGATCGATGATAAAGGTGACCGCCTGAAAGCAGCCGGTCCTTCCGTTCCGGTAGAGATATTGGGTCTGAATGATGTACCGTTCTCAGGTGAGGTTATGATTGCCCATGGAAATGAGAAAGAAGCCCGTGCTTAT
>CAMNGO010000018.1 GCA_946538445.1 uncultured Lachnospiraceae bacterium | reverse complement strand
CACAATCCTCAATAACGTGGAAACCTATGCCAACATTCCTCAGATCATCCTGAAAGGGGCAGACTGGTTCGCTTCCATGGGAACCGAGAAGTCCAAAGGAACCAAAGTATTCGCACTGGGTGGAAAGATCAAGAATACCGGACTCGTTGAGATCCCCATGGGTACCACACTCCGTGAGATCGTGGAAGAAATCGGCGGCGGCATCCCCAACGGAAAGAAGTTCAAGGCTGCACAGACAGGCGGACCTTCCGGCGGATGTATTCCTGCAGAGCACTTTGACGTTCCCATCGATTATGACAACCTGATTGCCATCGGTTCCATGATGGGTTCCGGCGGTCTGATCGTTATGGATGAAGACAACTGTATGGTTGATATCGCAAAATTCTTCCTTGAGTTCACAGTGGATGAGTCCTGCGGTAAATGTACACCATGTCGTATCGGAACAAAACGTATGTATGAGATCCTTGACAAGATCACCAAAGGCCAGGGAACCCTGGAGGATCTGGACAAACTGGAAGAGCTTGCTAATTATATCAAGGCCAACTCCCTTTGTGGTCTGGGCCAGACAGCTCCAAACCCGGTACTGTCCACACTGAGATATTTCAAGGATGAGTATATCGCACACGTAGTTGAGAAGAGATGTCCTGCGGGAGTATGTAAGAGCCTGCTTTCCTTCACCATCGATCCCGATAAGTGTAAAGGCTGTACGCTCTGCTCGAGAAAATGCCCTGTTGATGCGATCTCCGGTAAGGTAAAAGAACCTCATGTAATAGACCAGAGCAAGTGTATCAAGTGCGGAACCTGCATTGATTTGTGTAAGTTCGGAGCTATCTCGAAGAAATAGAGGGGTGTGTAGATATGGAAATGATTAAAGTTAAGATTAACGGAATAGAAGTTGAAGTTGAAAAGAATACCACCATTCTTGATGCTGCAAAAAAAGTCGGTGTCCGCATTCCCACTCTCTGCTATCTTCGCGAGATCAATGCCATCGGCGCATGCCGTATCTGTCTGGTGGAAGTAAAGGGAGCAAGAGGACTGTGCGCTGCCTGCGTATACCCGCTGGATCGCGACGGCATCGAAGTTTTCACAAACACTCCCCAGATCCGGGAATACCGGAAGACCACACTGGAACTGATCCTGTCCAACCACCGCATGGAGTGTCTCTCCTGCGTACGTTCGGACGACTGTGAGCTCAGACAGCTCTGCGCAGAATACGGTGTAGATCAGAATAAGTTCAAACCGGCAGAGCCCATGAAGCCGGATATCGATGAAGCCATTCATCTGGTAAGAGATAATTCAAAATGTATCCTCTGCCGCCGCTGCGTGGCAGTCTGCAGAGAAAACCAGTTCACCGGAGTCATCGGTGCAAACAACCGTGGATATGCCACACATATCGGAAGTCCGTTTGATGAGCCCTTATCCAATACTTCCTGCGTAAGCTGCGGCCAGTGTACTGCAGTCTGTCCGACGGGAGCTCTTACCGAGAAGGATGATACCGATAAAGTATGGGCTGCCATCGCAGATCCCACCAAGCATGTTGTGGCTGCACCGGCTCCTTCTGTACGTGTACAGCTGGGCGAATATTTTAATATGCCCATCGGCACAAATGTAGAAGGAAAGATGATCGCAGCCATCAGAAGACTGGGCGTAGACAAAGTCTTTGATGTAGATAACGCTGCTGACTTCACCATCATGGAGGAAGGTACAGAGCTTCTGGAAAGATTACAGAACGGCGGAACCCTTCCGATGATCACATCCTGTTCACCCGGATGGATCAAGTTCTGCGAGCATTATTATCCGGAATTTATCCCGAACCTCTCCACCTGCAAGTCTCCGCAGCAGATGTACGGAGCATTGGTGAAGACATTCTATGCTGAGAAGGCCGGCATTGATCCCAAGGATATCTATGTTGTATCTGTTATGCCATGTACCGCTAAGAAGTTCGAGATCGGAAGAGAGGATCAGAATGCATCCGGATATCCGGATATCGACGTATCCATCACCACACGTGAGCTTGCCAGAATGATCAAGCGCGCAGGTATCGTCTTTGAGGATCTTCCGGACGAAGAATGTGATCCCGCTCTTGGTATCGCATCCGGTGCCGGACATATCTTCGGTGCTACAGGTGGTGTTATGGAAGCCGCCCTTCGTACCGTTGCCGAAGTCGTTACAGGCAAACCTCTTGAGGAGCCTGAATTCCATGAAGTACGTGGTGTAGAAGCAATCAAGGAAGCTGAGTACGATCTTGCCGGAACCAAGGTAAGAGTAGCTGTTACCAGCGGACTTTCCAATGCAGCAAAACTCCTTGACAGAGTGAAGAACGGCGAAGCCGATTATCATTTCATCGAGATCATGGCATGTCCGGGCGGCTGTGTAAACGGCGGCGGTCAGCCTCATCAGCCTGGTTCCGTGAGAAACTTCATGGATGTCAGAGCTGTCCGTGCAGCAGGTCTGTATTCCGAGGATCAGGCCATGACCTTAAGAAAGAGTCATGAAAATCCGGAAGTAAAACAGGTATACGATGAATTCCTGGGCAAACCGGGCAGTCATAAGTCTCACGAACTGCTTCACACAAGCTATGTGGAGAGAGGCCTGTAAGATCGGAAACATTGTCTTAACCGCTGCAATCCGAATAACAGATAAGCGAAATGACTAAATAAACACAAAAGCCGTTCTTCTTCACAGAAGAACGGCTTTTCTTTTATGTGGTCTTTTATATGGCATTACTCTTCCACTGATTTGTAAGGATTGCTGGCCAGGGATTCATCATAATAGATGGCATCCTCTTTGGTCAGGCGAACTTTCCCGTCCTCGACCTCCAGAACATTTATGGAACAGTTAGGCGGAACCTGACCATGCCAGAAGTCTGTGGAATCCTCATACAAAGGATTTAATAAAGACCGGAGGGCGATACCGTGAGTGGAGATCAATATGGTCTTATCCTGCAGCTCGGGATTATGGATCAGTTCCTGGAGGAACTGCCCGGTTCTCTCGATAACATCATAGACGGTCTCCCCATCCGAAGGTCCCTGGAACCGATAGATATCCGAGAAGAAAAGGTTATAATTCTCAAGGCTGGTAGGTATGGTAAAATTACCCGGGATGCACCCCTCGCAGTCCCAGCTGCCCCAGGAGTACTCCATCAGCCTCGGATCTTCGATCACCGGGATTTCCTTTCCATGAAATCTGGCGGAGGCCTCCGCAACGATCATTCCTGTCTCCTTGGCCCTGGAAAGGGGGCTGGTGTATAAGAAATCAAAGGGAATCTCTTTGAGGGCCTGCGCAGTCACTTCAGCCAGCTCTCTGCCCTTTTCATTTAAGGGTTCATCCACCTGGCCTTGCAATTTCCCCTCCTGATTCAATCTCGTTTCACCGTGTCGCACAATATAAATACGCATAGTTACCTCCACTTTGAATTGAACTTACATAATCCTTCCTGCATCTTTCTCTTCACTGACAGGCCCGGTATATTACCAGACCTTGTTGTACCCTCTGTATTTGGGATCAGTGGGGTCATATCTCTGACCGTTCTTCACCCTTCCGCCGGAATTGGCCAGGGTTTTCTTGCCAAAGGGTCCCTTGTTGCTGGACCGGTAGATCTTCACAGGAATCGCGAACTTGTTCTCTCTGGCAATCCGGTAAAGCAGGTAGGCATTGCCACACTGAGAACGGATACAACGTGTGGTCTGGTTGGTCCCCAGACCGTTATAGGTCCAGGCAACCAGCCGGTTCTTACTGGTTCCACTGTACATCTCGGAATGGAAGAGCATTCTGGTTCCGTGGATTTTAACCTTGTACTGATAGTAGTGATAGGGATCTGTCTTCTTGTAGATAAACCAGGCAGATGCACTGCTCTTGGACAGATGGTAATTGCCCGGCACGGTACTGCGTCCGTCTCTGGCTGTTGAACATACCCAGCTCTTGGCCGGAATGTCATATTTGTGTTTCTTCTTATCATAGAGATAGATGGTGATATTATGTGTAGTCAGGTTAACACAGACTTTCATTCTTTTCTTGCGGATCTTAGCTCCAAAAGTCTTAAAAAGATTCTGACTCAGTTTCCCTGTTTCAGAAAAATAATACTTGTATTTCTGGGAACCGCCACTTAAGTCCTTCACATAATTCCATCCGGTGAGGGCCTGGTTGTTCTGAAAATAGTAATAGTTATCGTCGTATTTCACCCAACCCTTCACCATGGCAGGCTGGCCCTTTTTATAGTATTTCAGGTTTTTCACTCCGGTAAAATCAGCCGGCACACCGGGATCGGTAGCTGTGGTTGCTGAATCTGTTGCTGTGGTTGTGGATGTATCTGCTGCTGTCGCGGCCAACGCATCTTGCTTCACCGCCATTGCCATGCAGATCATCAGGGTCAGCATAACCCATCGTCTCATCTGTTTTCTCATCCTCTTTTTCTCCTTCTTATTTCTTCTGTATACTTAGGTATCGGTATCTTGAAGAGTGTCCTGAGGGGGGTCAGACCCCTTAATGGGGTCTGACCCCCCTCAGGACACCCATTAGGTGCTATTCTATCACCTCTCCCCTAAACGTGGCAAGGATAAATAATATTTTTTTATTTAGTGAATCCGTCCTTGTCTTCTTCAACCCTCCGGGCGATCCATTCCCAGGCGCTCAATCCGTCTTCGTCCTTCGTCTCATCATTATCATAATAGATCCAGGAGAGGTGCCCCATGTAGCGGTAAGGGCTGCCGTCCTTCATTTTGTATTTTCCGGAGGTATCGATAACCTGGTCCGTCTCTGATACATGGAGGTCTTTGCAGCCTGCTTCCTTCAGGCGTCGAATGGTGGGAATCTCATGAAGTTCCGGAGGCACGATGGGATCATCTTTGGAATAAACAAAATACAAGGGGGCTTCTGCCAGTCTTTGGATCATTTCGTCCGTCAGGCTGTCATCCGGCACTGCTTCACAGATGGGGACGATAGCACAGTAGCAGTCCGGATGTTTAAGAGCCAGCATCAGGCACATGTATCCCCCGTTGGAACAACCTGCCAGAACCACTCGTTTAAGCTGATGCTTTTCCTTGTAGTCCCGGATGAATTCTTCCAGAGAATCTGTGTAATAGGATGTTCCGTCCGCCTGGATGCTTCCATCGGCAAAGTTTGATTCTTTCCCGTCCCCGTCCATCCAATAGGTTGGGCACTGGGGAACCAGCACCCTGGCTCCTCCGACCTTGTCCTGGAACTCTTTGCCCGCCATGGTGCATCCCTTTCTTCCCAATAAAGGTAGGTAGGCGTCGCTTCCTTCCTTTTGGCCTTCCCCCAGTCCATGGAGCCAGACATAGAGGGTATCCACTTCATTTTCCG
Organism: uncultured Lachnospiraceae bacterium; assembly: GCA_946538445.1. Classification (GTDB taxonomy): domain Bacteria; phylum Bacillota; class Clostridia; order Lachnospirales; family Lachnospiraceae; genus Anaerobutyricum. Next base: position 15,246 of record CAMNGO010000018.1, on the reverse strand, counting down.
GAACATACTCCGCATAATCATATCTTGTACCGTCGGAGGTGACATGGCTGCCTTTTCCAAAGATGTCTGCCGCTGTGAGCTTTCCGCTGCCGGCGACACTGATCTCCAGGCCTTCACAGCTAATTTCCAACTGATACGGATCACTCCATATGAAGATCTGGGTTTTGGAAACAGGGACCAGAGGGCTTCCCTCCTCCGGACCCACGGCCAGCTCAATCGTCAGATGAGATCCTGGGACATTAGACTCTCTTCCCCTGTCATCACTCAAATAAATTCCTGTCACTCTTCTGTCAGCGACAACTTCCCTGAGTTCATGCTCCGGGCTGTTCTCATCGGCGACCATCTTTCGCTCCTTCACCCTTATATCTGCAAATCGGTCCATATCTGCCAAGGTCATCTCTCTGTCCAGAGTGAGGATGGCTTTATCCACGCTGCATCCCCAGTCATAATTCCCCACATGAATCTTATAAGTTCCAGCTATCACATTTTCAGTCATGTCAAGCTCCCTTCATAGGTATCTGTTTTCATCGAATCTGGTCTTTTCCGGCATTCGCTTATATTTTTCTTATCGTCAGGAAAGATTATATCATATGAAAAACCTTTTTTTCTGAAAATATCATACAAAAATAAAAAGAAGCACCGTAACTGTGAGTTTTTCTTCGCAGTTACAATGCTTCTTCTTTAATTAAGCCCTAAATAATTAATCCCTAAATTACATACGGTTAGTATTTCTATCCTATCGGGAAATCTGTCCACATTAGGAAAGTGTCTTTAAGATCCAATCCACATCGTCTGTGGTCTTCATCTTCTCAAGTACCTCTGCGTCATCCAGACATCCGGCGATCTTGCCGAGCAGATCCAGATGCTCATCGCCGATACCTGCGATACCGAATACCAGCTGAGCCTTCTCATCACCGAAGTCAACACCTTCCGGATACTGAAGCATGGTGATGGCAGTCTTCTTAACGGTTCCTTTTGCCTGAGCCTTCATATCTGCCATCTGGCCCTGAGCCTCTTCGATGGAAGTGGTAGTATCTGTAGAGCGGATAATCACGGAAGCGATCACAAATGATACTGCTGCTGCAATCAATACACCGATTAAGATCAGTAAAACTTTGTCCTTAGGAGCCATAGCCAGAAAAGCGATGATAGATCCCGGGGAAGCAGGTCCTTTCAGGCCGCAGCCTGTCAGAGAGAACCATGTGATGGCACAGATGTTACCAACGATAGGAGCGATGATTACAACCGGGTTCATCAATACATATGGGAAGTAGATCTCATGGATACCACCCAGGAAATGAATGATGATAGCGCCGGGGGCGGAGTCTTTTGTTGCTTTGTCCTTTGCAAATGCCCAGTAGGCACACAGTACTCCAAGACCAGGACCAGGGTTAGCTTCCAGCATGTACATGATGGACTGGCCGGCAGTTTTAACCTGCTCTGCACCGATCGGGGTGAAGATACCGTGGTTGATGGCGTTGTTCAGGAAGAGAACCTTGGCAGGTTCGATAAAGATAGCGGCTAACGGTAACAAATGGTGCTTAACCAGAACATCTACACCGGCTGTAAGTACTGTCAGGATCGCTGTCATGAAAGGTCCGATTACATAGTATCCGAGGATTGCAACCAGCATACCCAGGATACCGACGGAGAAGTTGTTAATAAGCATCTCAAAGCCTGCAGGCATTCTGTTTTCCATGAATTTATCAAATTTCTTGATAATCCATCCTGCAAAAGGTCCCATAACCATGGCACCCATGAGCATCGGCTGTCCTTCGACACCGCCGACACCGGCGATACAGCCCATGACAGCGATACCACCAATGACGCCGCCACGAGTGCCGCCTATCATCTTACCACCGGTATAAGCAATAAGAATCGGCAGCAGGAAGAAAAGCATGTAAGGGTGAATGGAAGCCAGCTTTTCATTTGGCAGCCATCCATCCGGAATAAATAAAGCTGTGATAAATCCCCATGCGATAAATGCTCCGATGTTGGGCATTACCATGGCGGACAGAAACTTTCCAAATCTCTGTAGTCCGTTTTTCATATAATTTCTCCTCTTAAATTTGATTCCTCACAAAAATGTTTCCCATAAGGCATACACCCCAATACGTTTATGCCTGATCATTTAATCGGACTGAATATATATGATAACGGTACCGGAACGAAATTCTGTTAATCAGTAAACTTCCACACCATGCTCCTTGCAGGCAGCCAGGAAGGATGCCGGAAGACGGCCGTCAGAAATAACGGCATCCACATCAGCCAGCGTGCCGAAGGTAAAAGTGCTGTGTTTACCAATCTTTGATGAGTCCATGAGGGCAACCGTCCTCACCGCTCTGTGGATGACTATTTCCTTCAGCAGAGATTCTTCATAGACATTGCAGGCGAACCCCGTCGCATCATCATAGGTAGTAACTCCCATAAAGGCGACATCAAAATTCATCTTCTGTAACTCTTTGATTCCCTGCATCCCACAGACACTCATACTGTAGCGGTTCAGCGATCCCCCAGGGATCACCACCTGAGGTTTTTCCAGTCTCGCAAGCTCCATGGCACAGCTGATTCCGCTGGTGACGATCAGGTTAGGCTGATCCTCCAGCTCCGCTGCCAGCATGGTTGTGGTGCTTCCGGAATCCAGAAAAACCGTTGCTCCGGGAGTGATGAGTTTCTTTGCCTTCAAGGCGATCCTCTTCTTTTCCTTCACATTTCTGACGCTGCGCTTTCCCAAAAAGTCATCCGTGCCAACCACCAGATCCACTGATTTGGCGCCGCCATGGATCCGGACGATCCTTTTCTTCTCATCCAGATTCTTAAGGTCCGTGCGCAGGGTCATATCGGAGACATTGGGAAATGCCTCCTTGAGCTGTGCAAAGGTAATCTCTCCCTTCTCATTGATCAATGCCGTGATGGCATTGCGTCTGCTCTCAACAGAATCCATAATTCCTCCTTCCGGGATCAGTCCAAAATTCCCGGAAGAATCTTGTACCGACCCGTTACTCTGTTATGAAATTAGCCAGAAGATATTCTTCTGCTTCAGGGCACCACAGTCCCTTATGTGCATCCACTATGTCCGCAAGAGCAGTATGTCTCTCATCCTCTTTCCCCTTCTCCCTGAGGTCTGTCAGAGCGGTAAGAGGCATCTCAAGATGATTATAGATCAATTTCTTTCCACCTGGAATCTTGGGAAGATCAAGGATGGTCTCGGCAGCTGCGTTCAGCCCTCCGATATGAGTAACCATAACCGCCGGGTTGATGCGGCCTGCTGCGGTGAGCTCAAGGCACTCGATCATATCGGCTGTATTGCCGCCGGTAGTGCCCATCACATGGGTGGAATTATAATGTACATCGTAGAAATTCAGCTTAGCGCTGAAGTCGGGATCCGTAGGACCTGCGAAGAAGTTCAGACAGCCATCCCGTCCTAAAACTCCGCTGGACTGTTCTACTACCTGACCAACCGGTGCATAGCACAGAACATCATCAAATCCGGTTCCACCGGTCATCTCACGAAGGAAAGCCACCGGGTCTTCCACATTACCTGTGTTGACAAAATGAAGGTCGATTCCCTTTTCTTTGGCTTCTTCAAGCGGGAATAACTCTTCTGCACGGTCCAGTCTGTCCTGGTTCACATCCGTAACCACGATCATCCCCGGACGTCTGTCACAGTTCATAGCATAACTTAAAGCGCCAAGGCCCATGGGACCTGCCCCGGCCATGATGGCAAGCTTTCCGCCTTCGCGGATACCCATCTCATGAGTATACACACCCATCTTGGTGTGATAAGCTGCATGGAATGCGCCGACGCTGCAGGAGAATGGTTCTGCCAGGGAAGCTTCATAGTAGGCTCTACCCTTGTACTCCAGCATACATCCCAGTTCCATTACCTCAGCGGGAATGATACAATAAGTTGCATTTCCACCGAAGAATTCGTAGGAGTATCCCGGGCTCCACATAGTTCCCTTGTAGTTCAAAGCCGGCTGAAGTGTGAATTTCATACCCGGTTTAAACTGGTCCTGATGGTTCTTGCCAACCTTAACGATATCCCCGGCCATCTCATGACCCATGATTGCAGGATGTTCTGCCACATCATCATGGACTCTCTTATGGGCTGTTCCGAGAATCGCGCATTTGTAGGTAGACATACATACACTGTCGGAAACTACCTTGACCAGAATCTCGTCATCCTTGATTTCCGGAAGTTCGAACTCCTCCAGACGAAGATCGTTTGCGGCATGAAGTCTTACTGCTGTTGTCGTTGTTATATCAACAGTTTTTATCCTTGCCAACTGTTATTTTGAAAATATTTTAAATATTTTTATTGTTGTTTCAACAGAGGAAAACCCCCGGTTATCTTTCACAAGATTTTCCGGGGGTTTTTCCTTGTCCTCGTCAGGGACAGAAATGAGTTCCTGTCCCTTGACTCACCTGCGCTTTTCTCTGTTAGCATTCATGAACAGCGCACTCCTTCAGGAGGACACATTATTCTATTGTTTATAATAGATTAAAATACACGGATTGCGATCTCTGCCGGCTCGTTCAGGAGTTCTTCAATCTCATCATCCAGCTGCAGAATGGTCAGGGAGAATCCTGCCATCTCAAGGGAAGTACAGTAGTTTCCTACATAATTCTTAGCAATGGTAAATCCAGCTTCCTCACATAGAAGAGCAGCCTCACGGTAAGCGATGTAGAGCTCACTGATTGGTGTACCGCCCATGCCGTTAATCATCACAGCTACTCTGTCCCCTTTCTTGAAAGGAACATCATTTGCCACTGCATCAAACATTTCTTTTACAATCTCCTTGATCGGGCGATATTTTACTCTCCTTCTTCCAGGCTCACCATGGATACCGATACCCATTTCAATCTCGTCATCCGCCAGCTCAAAGATAGGTGTTCCCTTTGCCGGTGGAGTACATCCGGTCAGTGCCATACCCATGGAACGTACACGGCTTACCACTTTTTCTCCCAAAGCAACCAGCTCTTCCAGAGAAGCGCCCTTTTCAGCAGCTGCACCACAGGCTTTAATCACAAAGAAGTTGCCTGCAACACCACGGCGTCCTACGGTATAGAGGCTGTCTTCTACGGATACATCATCGTTAACGATAACCGTACCGATCTTGATGCCTTCCATCTCTGCCATCTCACGGCCCATATCCCAGGCCATCTTGTCACCCTGATAGTTGTTGATAATGTGGAGAACACCTGCTTCCGTTGCAATCTTCTTGGTGCATTCATATACATAGTTCATCGGAGGAGCTGCGAAAACAGCTCCGGGGCAGGCAGCATCCAGCATACCTTTACCAACACTCATGATATGAGCCGGTTCATGGCCGGAACCGGAACCCTGCATGATAGCAACCTTGTTTGCCGGGATGTCTTTCCGGTATAAGGTATTGATCTCAGGAACATACTCATATTTGTCCTTATTTGCGAGATACACACCCTCAATCATCTCTTTTACAAAATCGTCAGCATTGTTCATTAATTTCTTCATAATACCTTCTCCTTTTTCATACAAAGCTTAGATTGTGTTAAAAGTTTTTAGTGTCATCCTCATCTATTTCAGGGCTTCCGCGATGTTTGTGGCCATGACTCCCACGGCAACGATACCTGGATCATAGGTTCCGATGGAACGTTCACCGGTGAAGAACTGACGTCCCCTCTTGGCGATCCATCCCTTGGTGGTCTCCTTGCATGCCACTGCAGCCTCGGCAGCCTTATCAAGAGCAGTGTTCAGATCGTCCCCCGCTTCCTCCGACTGACGAAGGGACTGAACGATCACATCAAATGCATCGAGAACCGTTTTATCACCAAGAACTGCTCCGCCTCTCTGACTGATGGCTCCCATAGCTCCTTCAATGGCATCCGCCGCTTCCCTAAGGGTAACTTCCGTCTTATCCTTAAGCAGCATTCCGGTTCTCATAAACAATGTACCCCATACCGTTCCGGTACATCCGCCGGTGCTCATGGTAATAGATCTGGTAATACCCATGAAGAAGGGCCCGATGAAACTCATATCATAAGAATCCCAGTCTTCCATCACTTTTCTGAATCCGCCTGAGATAGACTCACCGAAATCTCCGTCACCCATCACGGCATCCAATTCGGAAAAATAATGACGGTTCTCCTCTGCTGTCTTAGCCATCGTTTTTACGATGGTCTGAATCTGCTCCATATTAATTGTTGCCATAATTTACACTCCTTTCCTGAGTTGCACGTGTCCGCAAAAACAGTGCAAATATCTTGCCCGTTTCTACTTGTTTAACTGTTCATGTATGCCTTTGTAAAAATGTTAGCATACTTGTATATACACGTCAATACTCTTTTATGTTTTTGTTGTTATCTTGTCAAAATGTGTTATAATGGAGGAAAAAATGAATCACTGAGAAAGGAGGTAGTCATGAAAGATCTTACGTTAGACAGAAATAATCCCAAACCCCTTTATCAGCAGCTTCGAGACGTCATCGAAGAGAAGATTGCTTCCGGGGAATGGAAGCCGAATGATAAAATCCCCTCGGAAAACCAACTGAGCGCCCAGTATGGCCTAAGCAGAATGACCGCCAGGTCTGTTCTGCTGGATCTGGTAAAAGACGAAAAACTATACCGGGTACAGGGCAAAGGTACCTTCGTGGCCGAGCAGAAGATTGAGGCTCAGAGCCTGTATTATGTCGGTGTCAGAGAACAGCTGGAGCAGATGGGATATCAGGTAACCACAAAAACTTTGGAATGTCGCGTCATAGAGAGTGATCGCAACATTGCAAAGCATCTGATGGTAGAGGAGGGAACCCCCATCTTTATGATCAAGCGTGTCAGGTCCATCGACGAAGGGCCTGTCAGTCTTCATCTCTCCTACATTCCCCTGCGGTACAGCCATGGTCTTACCCCGGAATTGATGGAAACCGAGCAGCTCTGTGTGGTGCTGAATCAGAATTACGGTCTTCAGAGGAAACGGGTCACTGAGACTCTGGAATCTGTAGCAGCAGATAAAGAAGAGGCTGAATTGCTGCAGGTTAAACGAGGCCATCCCCTTCTGATGCTGAAAGACGACCTCTTCTCGGAGGGAGATATCCCCTATGAGTACACGAAAGTGATCTTTCGAGGTGACAAGTTCAAGATCCGCCTTAATTTTGAACAATAATATAGTACATAACCGAACCTCCCCCGGGTTCGGTTATTTTTTTGACCACTGTTTATTCCTATTCATTTGGAAAATTATACGTTAAGGTATTGATATGTATATACAAGTATGTTAGACTTAAATTACTATATTAGATTCAGATGTTGCGTAAAATAGTGAACAAAGTTGAAACCTGGATAAAGGAGGATTCGATCATGAAAGACAATCTATTTATGAAGGTATTAAATGATGCGGCAGAGAAAAAGATTGCGGTTGGTGCCATCAACACCTTCGACTATCTCACCTCTGATTCCGCCGTAAACGCAGCAAAAGAGCTGGGAGTAAACCTGATTATACAGACTTCCGCGGCAACAGTGGAACATTTTGGAGCAAAAAAACTGTATGACATCGTAGATGCCGCCAGAAGGGACGCCGGGATCACGGTAGCTCTCCATCTGGACCACTGCCGTAAGACCGAACTTGGCAAATTATGCGTGGATACCGGCTGGGACGCAGTTATGATGGATTTCTCTAAGCTCCCGCTGGCAGAAAATATTGCAAAAACCAGAGAAGTGGCCGACTATGCCCATGCCAAAGGAGTGGCCATCGAAGGTGAGGTAGGTGTCATCTTTGGTACGGAAGACGATGTCGTGGCTGCCCAGGAGCAAAGAGCCGGTTATGATGAGACCATCGAATTCATCCAGGGCTCCGGTGTCGATGCCATCGCCCCCGCCATCGGAACCGCCCATGGTGTATATAAGGGTGTCCCTACGCTGGACTATGATCTGGTAGAGCGGCTCGGAAAGGAACCTACTCCTATCGTAATCCACGGCGGAACCGGCCTGTCCGCTGAACAGTTTAAACGTCTGATCTCTCTCGGCGGCAGAAAGATCAACATCTCAACACTGGTTAAAAATACCTATCTGGATACCATCAAAGCTCTGGTACAATCCGGAGAAAAATATGCACCGATTCCATTTAACCAGAAAGTACAGGATGCTGTCACCGCGGCTATCAAATCCCATCTGGCCGTATTCTCAGGTCTGGCAGAGGACTTTGAATAATATTTCAACCAGATTAGAATGACGAATAGATGTAGAAGATAAAAAATCTTGAACAGACGACCCTGACACATCAATTTATGAACAGATAGTTTTAAACTGATTATGAACAGACAGTCTTAAATATAGAAAGAAGGGAAAAAAATGCTGGCTAATTATGAAGTTGACCTCCATGGACATACCACCCGCTCAGACGGAAGTGATACTCCGGAGGAATTTATCCGCCATGCTGTAGAGCGCGGTGTCAAAGTATGTGCCATCACGGACCACGATGTGATCCCGCCCACTACCATAACCATCGACGGCGTGGAGAGAGACATCCAGGAATGGGCCCATGAACAAGGCGTAGAACTCATGCTGGGAATCGAGGTTTCCTGCGAGACCTTCATCGATGATACCCACATCGTATGCTTCGGCTGTGACTGGGACGATCCTTTCTTTAAAGAACTGGATGATTTCTGCATTCAGAGTAAAGTAAATAATTACCGTCAGCTGACGGAAGCCCTGACTGAAAAAGGTATGCCCATCGACTGGGATGAAGTTCTGGCCAATAACGGCAACCCTATCCCGGAAGACCAGATCCAGAAGAAGATGATCTTCGAGCTGATGGCCAGAAAAGGGTTCTTTGATACCTGGTCTGACGCTAAGCTCTATGTCAAAAATGCCAAAGGCCTGACGAAAAAAAGAGAAAAACCGGACGCTGCTTACATCATCCGGGAAGCCCACCGCACCGGCGGCTTTGTAATCATGGCTCATCCCCATCTGGTGTCAGAACCCATTAGTTATCAAGGCAATAAGATCCATCTGTCTGTATATATCGAGAAACTGATCGAGGCAGGACTTGACGGTATCGAGGCTTCTTACACCTACGATAAAACCAGCTACTCCGGCAAGCTGACCAAGCAGGAAATCTATGACGACATCCGGGAATATTACGGGGACCGCTTATTCATCTCCGGCGGGTCCGACTACCATGCGGACGGCAAGAAAGGGGTTAAAAACCCACGTGAGATCGGCGACTGCGGAATCACCCTGGAAGAATTCCTGGCAAACGACCGTCTCGTTGCCATGCTGCCGCACCGCCCGGAATAATGTAGGGAACTTGTAAGCAAAAGCCGGGGATAATGCTAACGTTGCATTATTCCATGGTTCCAAATTATAGACGCTAAGGCACATAAGCCATGGATTCCGATAACATAACGTTATTCCATGGCACTAAATTGGAGGCGCTAAAACACGCAAGCCTTGGATTTTGATAACATAACGTTATTCCATGGCTCCGACCCAGATGTGCTGACAAACAAAAGCCATGATTATGGATAACCCGTCATTATCCCATGGTTCCAACCCAAATTCACCCATAAACCGAAGCCATAATTATGAATAATTTAACATTATTCCATGGCATCAACATAAATAGGGAGCATGTCACCAAAGCGTGATATGCTCCCTATTTATTTTATCTATATACCGCAAAGGTATAACTGGTTCTGGATTGATATTTTTCTCCGGCTTTTAGCACTCCTCCTGGAAAGTTCTCTTTGTTTACCGCATCCGGGAAGTACTGGGTTTCGAAGCAGATGGCATCCCGAAAACCGTAGGTCGCTCCGTCTTTTCCCGGCTCATGATCCAGGAAGTTGGATGTGTAGACCTGCATGCCGGGAAGATCTGTGCGAACCGTCATCCCTATGCCGGTCTGTCGGCATACCAAGGCCGCCACCTCCCGGAATCCGCTCCCGCTAAGAACATAGTTGTGGTCGTAACCCTTTCCTGTCTTCAGAAGATAATACTCTTCCCTGATGTCCTGCCCTATGGGTTTGGATCTTCTGAAATCCATGGGAGTACCTTCCACTGAAATCAGATTCCCGGTTGGGATTAAGTTTTCATTCGTCTCCGTAACCCGGTCAGCATGGAGCACAAGGCATTGGTCAAGAACACTTCCGCTGTCGTGGCCGCCCAGATTAAAGTAAGAGTGATTGGTTAGATTCAGCGGGGTATCTGTATCGGACTGCGCCGTATAAACTATATTCAGCTCATCTTCCTCCGTGAGGGTGTAAGTCACGGTGATATGCAGGTTCCCGGGAAACCCCTGATCTCCATCGGGACTAAAGAGGTGAAATCTTACAGAGTGTTCCGTCTCCTCTTCCATATCCCAGAGCCTTTTATTATAAAAGTCCCTTCCCCCATGCAGGGTGTTGGGCCCGTCATTTTTTGTAAGTTCATAGGTTTTTCCATCCAGTACAAACCGACCCTTTCCGATACGGTTGGCCACACGGCCAACGGTGCTTCCAAAGAAAGAATCTCCCCTTTCATAGCCGGATGCATCGTCATACCCCAGCACAAGGTCCCGGGCAATTCCGTTTTTATCCTTCAAAACGAACCGGACCAGGGTGGCACCATAGTCCGTGATCTCCGCCTTGGTTCCTTTCGAATTCTGTAATATAAACAGGCTTGTATCCTTCCCATCTGATGTTTTGCCAAAGAACTGTTTCATCTCTACCTCCCTTTATCCACTGACAATTTCCCTCTTAGATTATCATCCTGTAATCTCACGGATGATCCATCTGGCCATTCTCTCTGCAGCTTTCTGCCCCGGCACCTGTATCCCGGTCAGCTTCCCGATCCCATCGTCCATTTCTTCCTGGCAAATGTGTCCCCAGGACTTAAGATCCACCAGCTGGGCTAACAGATATGCCGTCACGACTGCCTCTGAAGAACCTTTCCACCGATCCAGGCGGTCGATAAACTCTGCTTTTGACACATTTCCACAATAACCGGCGGATTCCCGGTAGTTTATCCACAAGATATCCTCATCAATCCCGAACCTGCCCAGGATTCTCAAGACGTCCCTCTGCCTGTCAGGACAGAGACCGGATTGTCTGAACAAAGCTTCCCTGGTGGCAGCCATCACCGTTTTACCTATCAGCTCACCCAGCTTACTGTTCTTTCCGGCATTGGTCAGTTTCAGAGAGGATTCCGGATTGCAGATGCTGATGATGCCATCTGTGCCGGATCCGGTGGCAAGTCCGCCGGAATTATGACTTCGCGCCATCAGTTCCTGCAAAACTGCCGTTTTTGCCTCCGTGGCAGTCATGATGGTCCGGGCAAGGGTCCCCGGATCCAGATCAGCATTGATATGTAAGATGGTATTTATGGTACCGGGATTTTGTTCCCCGCAGCCTTCCTCCGAAGGCAGCATGAAAAACCGGCCATTCTCCTCATAAAAGGTTGCCGGATCTCCTGCCCGTCCGCCGTTATGTTCGATACCGGCTGTGACGATGGCTGTCACAATCAGATCCCGGTAAGTGAGCGTCTGAATCGAGGCATTCTTCATGCTGGCAGCGGTACACAAACCGGTACATCTGGCCGGATCCAGCCCCAGATCTTCCAAAGCCACCAGATTCATATGCCCCTCGTAAGTGTCATCTTTCATGACACAGGCCATCCCCGGTCCCGGATTGTCATCCCGGTTGAAAACAGCCTGCAAGTCCTCCCGGTATCCCCCGTTGTTGGGTCCGGTGCTCAGCACATGACGTTCCCCTGAGAAAATGACAACGATAGACTTTTTATAATGATGAATGGCATCCCCGTCCGGAAGATGATGAATCAGCATAACCAAGTCCCCTCCCACATTTCTTCTCTCATCTGCTCCAGCAAGTTCTTTTGCATTAAATATATCTTTTTCCTATAGTTTTGTCCACGAAAAAAAGGATGACTTTACGCCATCCTTACGCTCCTATTTATTTTTTCAGAAACTGATTCCCAGCAAATGAATCATCAGTCCCCAGGCAACTCCCAAACCATATAGCATCCCCAGGATCTTCAGGTTTTCACTCATGTGCCGGTTGGTCCGGAAAAGGACCAGAAGTCCTACACCTGCTCCAACCAGGAGTCCGGCCATCAGCTGACCCAGACCAAGGATTCCTGACAGATACAACTGCGTGATCATAACTGAGGCGGCACAGTTCGGGATCAGGCCGATCAGTCCGGCCAGAAGGATACCGGCCACCGGATGTCCTGTCATAACTCCCGCCACAGCCTCTTCTCCCAAGCCTCCAACCAGCAGGGCAATCAAGAAAGAGCAGAGGAAAATGAACAGAGAGATATGAAAACTGTGAATCAGAGCCGAACGGAAAATGCCTCCCTCTTCTTCACATCCACAATGCTCCTGCTCACAGAGTTCATGGATACGTTTCTGTGTCTTATATTTATATCTGGTCATACGGAGAAAAGCGTCGATTCCCATACCTGTCACTGTCCCGATGACCAGTTTCATCAGCAATACCTTGACAACCGAGGCCACAGGCACCGCAGAGGAAAGAAAAATGGGCAGCATCTCGTCTGAGGTTGACAGAAAGACTGCCATCAGCGTTCCGATAGAAATCAGTCCTCCGGAATAAAGGGAAGCTGCTGCAGCCGAAAATCCACACTGGGGAACAACCCCCACACCTGCCCCAAACAGAGGTGCCCAGCCACCCGCCTTTCCCAGCATCCTGACGGACCCTTCCTCCGTTTTCCTCTCGATATATTCCATGACGAGATAGGTCAAAAACAAAAATGGGAATAATTTGACCGTATCTATAACAGAATCAACCAGTGCTTCTGTGATCACTTCTATCATAATGTATCTTCTCCCCGTTAATTATTATTAAAAATGTATACGAAGACCATCTTAACTGTCCAGACTGATATTGTCAATCACAAATGTTTTGGCTGATCCTTTTTCTTCTTAATTAATAGTTCCCAGTCCTTTTGCTACCAGAGTAATAAAATCCTGCACATTGGTCACCACGGTGGTGGCACTGAGACTTCCTCTATCGAGAAGTTTATTTACCACAAATTCATCCGCATCCACTGTATACAGGTAGACCGGTCTGACTACATCATCCTCCATGACCCGGTAACAAGGTGTCATGTTTCCCGTGGCAATGGTGTGAAGCATGGTAGCCATACAGATCACTGTGGTTGCTTTTCTGGTCAGGTCTCTCATGGCGGAAGCCGCCTCATAGGCGTCACCGATGACCTCCGGAAGCGGCCCGTCGTCCCGGATCGATCCCGCCAGAACGATGGGAATACCTTTCTCTACACAGCTATATATAATCCCGTCCTTCAGATCATAGTCCCGGATGAATTGGGGGATGGATCCACTCCTGCGCACCTTGTTACATACATCCAGGTGATTGTAATGTCCGTTGGGCTGGGATTTCTGGGTGTAAATATCCTGGCCCAGAGCTGTATGGAGGTAAGCCCCCTCCAGATCATGGGTAGCCAAGGCATTTCCTGCCATCAGGCCATGGGCATAACCTGCCTCGATCAAAGACTGCATGGCTTTCCTGGCATCAGCATCAAAGGCAAGGGCAGGCCCCATGACCCACAGGATAAATCCATGGTCTTTCTCATGCTTCAGCAGCTCAAACAATTTATCATAATCCCGGGCATAGGAGGTTTCACGGCTTCTGCCCTGGCGGAAGACAAAATGGTCCTCCAGTATCTCATCCTCATACTCAAATCCACCGCAATGCAGATAGATTCCCTGTTCACAGGCTTCTGTCCTTCCCAGAATCACCCTATCCCCCTTCTTCAGGTTTCTGGGTTCCACCACCGCCAGATTCCCGTCCTCGCAGATGACGACGCAGGAATCCATCCGGCTTTCCCTGGCCAGTTTCCACTCTCCATCCACTTTGAAATATTCCGGGTACATGGATGTGCTGTGGAATCCGTCCGGCGCCACGCCGTCCATAGTAGTGCACTCATAAACTATATCCGGTGCAATGATAAACTTCTCTTCCTGAAAATCAGGATGATGATATATGGGCATCTTAAATGACATGTCATATCCTCCATTTATGTCGTTTTTCCGTAATCATTCGTCTCTATATATCGGCATGCTCATACAGCGTGGACCTCCCCGGCCTCTGGAAAGCTCAGAACTGGTCATCTCCAACACCTGGATTCCTTTCTCCTGGAGGATCTGGTTGGTAACATAATTTCTGTCATAGACCAGGACCTTTCCCGGCTCGACACACAAGGTATTGGAGCCATCATTCCATTGCTCTCTCTCCGAGGCGATCCGGTCCTTGCCTCCGCATAAGATCAAGGATACCTCATCAAGTTCCAGGCAGGAGGCAAGCATCTTCTTAAAGGGCTGGTCGGCCTCCCTCACCTTAAGCCCTTCTGCTCCTTCCCCTCTCTTGATCTCGAAAGTCCTCAATGCCCTGAGAATACCGGGATGGACGACAAAAGTATCATGATCAACCTGGGTGAAAACCGTGTCCAGATGCATGTAGGCACGGACCGACGGTATATCCAGGGCAAGGATGGTCTCAATCTGTGATGTCTCATCCGAAAAAATGTTGTTTGCCAGCAGCTCGATGGCCTCAGCTGTAGTCCTCTGGGAGATCCCGATGGCCAGCACCTTCGGACTCAGATTCAGGATATCTCCCCCTTCGATGGCGTAGGGATAGTTCCTGTCATAATAGATCTTAGCCCCTGCGAACTCGGGGTGATATTTTATCACGTACTGTCCGAAGATGGTTTCCCTCCTCCTGGTGGAGGAATGCATCCGGTTCAGACTGACCCCATTCCCTATACAGGCAAAAGGATCTCTGGTAAAGTAGAGATTAGGAATCGGATCCAGAAGGAACCGGCTCTGGGTTCCCAGGAGGGATACCAAAGGCCCCCTGCTGCTGATGGTCAGTTCATTTTCCCTTACCCCTGACATCAGCTTTAATACCAGCTTCCTCTCATCAGGAATCCCCATCAAATATGCCGTCAGATTATCTTTCGTCCCGGAGTCCGTCACATGACCCTCCTCCAGGAACTGTCTGATAAAGTCCCTCCTGATATTCGGATCCTGCTTTAACACCTCCGCGGTCATATCCTCCAGATAGAGGACCTGTGCCCCCTGCTCACGAAGAATCCCCGCAAAACGATCATGTTCGTATTGTGCTGTCTTCAGGTACGGAATATCCTCAAACAGAAGTCTCTCCAGATCGCCGGGCACCAGATGCTCCAGCTCCTTATAGGGTCTGTGAAGTATGACCTTCCGAAGCTTACCGATCTCAC